>CAIVOW010000232.1 GCA_903907665.1 uncultured Actinomycetes bacterium
CGTACTTGTTGCTGAAACAGTCATTACAACTTCCGGTAATCATTTATTGCAAGTGACAGGAACAATCGCCGGTATGGTGATTCTCTCCTATGTAGTTGTGGGCGTAGGTCCAAGAACGCTGGGCAAACAACACGCGCTTAAGTGGGCGCCGGCTGCAACAATCGTTGCTGACTTATTGGCGCGCACCCTTGGACCTTTGACACGATTATTGATTGCGATGGGAAACGCGCTAACGCCCGGACGAGGATTTAAGCAGGGACCATTTACATCAGAAGCCGAGCTTCGCGACTTGGTAGATCAAGCCCGCGAGAGCGGATTAGTTGAAGAATCTGAGCGCGAGATGATCCACTCTGTTTTTGATTTGGGTGAAACTTTGGTACGAGAATTAATGGTGCCTCGTACAGAGATGGTCTATATAGAAGGAAATAAGACGCTTCGTCAGGGGCTTTCACTTGCATTGCGCTCAGGTTTCACTCGTATTCCGGTGATTGATGAGAATCTAGATAATGTCATGGGAATTGCCTACGTCAAGGATCTTGCCAGACGCGTGCATGAAAATCGCGAAGCAGAAAATACTGAAAATGTCATTGAAATAATAAGGAATGCAACCTTTGTTCCAGAAACTAAGACTGCTGCAGAGTTACTCAAGGAAATGCAGCGCGACCAGATTCATATGGCGGTAGTCATTGATGAATATGGCGGAACCGCAGGGCTTATAACAATCGAAGATATTCTTGAAGAAATTGTCGGAGAAATTGCTGATGAATATGATGTTGAGGATGCCGAAGCAGAATGGCTTGACTCCAATACGGTAAGAGTCTCAGCTCGCCTACATGTAGAGGATTTCGAAGAACTAGCCGATGCAAAATTTACGGCCGAAGCGCGCGAAGATGTGGACTCGCTGGGCGGTTTGATTGCGAAAACTCTTGGTAGGGTGCCGATTCCTGGAAGCTCAATCACTATTTCTGGTTGGAAATTAACAGCCGAACGTCCGGTGGGCCGGCGCCATCGCATTGGAACCGTGCTTGCTGTTCGGATAAGTGAAGAAGTGGCCGAGGAGGCCCAGCTTTAAAGTTAGACTGCACACATGCGCCTTGTTCGATTCTCCGCCATGAACGATGCTGGCTTTGGCACCGATCCTCATTACGGGGTAATTAACGATAACGACCAAATCCTGGTTCTTAAGGGAGATCCGCTCTTTGCGGGAATCGTTCCTAGTGAGAGCAAAATTGCCTTAGCTGATGTTCGACTTCTAGCTCCTGTCTTGCCACGAAGCAAAGTTGTTTGTATCGGCAAGAACTATGCTGACCACGCGGCCGAAATGGACTCAGTTGTACCCGATGAACCAATCATTTTTCTTAAGCCAAACACTTCTGTCATTGGACCAAATGATTTAATCCAGTGGCCTCGCATGAGTGAGCGCGTTGACCATGAAGCTGAGTTGGCAATCGTTATTTCGCGCATCTGCAAAGACGTCCCCAAGGAACGCGTTAATGATGTGATTTTTGGCTACACCATTGCAAATGATGTGACTGCTAGAGATTTGCAGAGCAAGGATGGCCAATGGACCAGAGCCAAGGGCTTCGACTCGTTTTGCCCGCTTGGGCCATGGATTGAAACAGATTTCGTGCCTGGCAACC
>CAIVOW010000233.1 GCA_903907665.1 uncultured Actinomycetes bacterium
CCAGAAGGTGAGAAGCTACCTGAGGTTCTTCATGGTGAGCCATCTTCACGTCGTACACAGTTGCGATGGCAGCTGCGCGGCGCCATTCAGTTGGTCCGCCGGACCATGAAGAATCAAAATTACAATAATCAATCGATCCAGTCTCCATCAGATCGCGACAACCAGCTGCTGAAAATTCAGTCTGCCCAGCCGTGACTGCAACGTTTCCGACGTAACGAACATCGCGCATTGCTTTCTTATCATTCTGCCAAATACATGGCTCTTCAAACCACAACAGATTGTCATCTGCAACAAGATGAGAAAATTTAATTGCTTGAGGAACTGTGTAGCCTTGGTTTGCGTCTACTGCGATACGGAAGTTATCTCCGCCTACGCGACGAGCTTCCTTAAAGCGCTTTGCATCTTCTTCTGGCTCTAGGCCGCCAATTTTAAATTTCATTCCGGCGAACTGTTCCTTTAAAAGATATTCAACTTCTTGTTGAATTGTTAAATCACTTCCGTAGTAACCACCAATAGTGATAACAGGAATCTTGGAGCGATATCCACCCCATAATTTCCACAATGGTGCGTTGTACGCCTTTCCAAGTAAATCCCACAGGGTGACATCAATGGATGCAGTAGCAACAAGTCCAAGACGGCGATCTCGTAAAATATCCCAAGTGGCTGGACGGCAGAGTTCCCATAATTTTTCGATTTCAAATGCATCTTTACCCAAAATTAACGGGGCGAGTTCTTCGTGGATAATGTTGTCGATCTCAAGCAATCCAGCATCTTCATCCCCGGCATACGCTTCTCCGACCAGGCCAGACTTTGTGAAAATACGAGTGATTGTCGTCGAGCGATGGGTCATCTTGTAGTGACTTCCCTTGTAGACCGTCTCCAGTGGCACACGAACTGACTCAGTTTCTACGCGAGTAATAGTTAAATCCACGCTCTACCTCCCGGGAGTAAATTACTGGAAACGATTCCTAAGTATAAGCGGGAAAGTCTCCGTGTCAATATACCCATTGGAATCTTTTCTGGAAAATATTTCCAGTTTCTATTCTTATTAAAGGGCTATCGGACTAACCTCGCTGACCATGGGAAAGAACCGCATCACGATTCACGAAGTTGCAGCCAAGGCTGGCGTTGCGATTTCTAGTGTCTCCCGCGTCCTTTCTGGCCACCTCGACGTTTCAGAAAAGATGAGAGCAAAAGTTGAAGCAGCTGTAGCCGAACTTGGGTACGAACCCGACCACCTAGCCCAGTCTCTTCGTAAAGGAGCGACGAACACCATTGGTTTCATGATCCGAGATATTACAAATCCACTCTTTTCCATTGTTGCTCAAAGTGCTGAACATGAATTACGTAAAGCCGGGTACTCGATGATTTTAATCAATTCACATGGTGATCTAGATGCCGAGAAAGAGAATTTTTCACTCTTCAAAAGACGCCGCATTGATGGAGTAATTGCATCGCTCGTCTCGGAGGATTCACCATATGTTCGCAATACCATCAGTGAGCTTGGTGCGCCAGTTGTTTTACTCGACCGTGAAGTAACTGGCTTGAACGCTAGCGCTGTCGTTTGCGATCATGCGCAAGGTGTAAAAAATGCAACTGCTGATTTAATTAGAAATAAACATACAAAAATTGCATTTATATCAGGGCGCAAAGATGTATTTATATCCCGTAACCGTATTAAAGGTTTTGAAGAAGCGATGGGTGATGCTCGAATAAAGATTGATGAAAACTTAATTCGTCTTGGTAAATTTGGCGAAGATTATGCATACGAGCAAACCAAAGATTTATTTTCTGGGAAGAACCCGCCCACTGCTTTAATTTCTGGTGGAATTGGAGCCTCAACTGGAGCACTTCGTGCACTTAAGGAATTAAAACTTAAGCCTGGTAAAGACATTGCATTTGTTGCATTAGATGAGTGGCCAATGTTCGATGTGCTTACAGCTGATTTGTCTTCGGTATATCGCGATCCCGAAGAGATGGGGCGCCAATCTGCTCGATTAATATTAGATCTCATCGCAGATAAAGCACCTTCACAAGCAGTTGTACCCACAACATATCGACCACGTTCAAGTAGTCAGGCGCTTACTCATGCATGACA
>CAIVOW010000234.1 GCA_903907665.1 uncultured Actinomycetes bacterium
GGTCACAATCAATGTTCCAGAATCCAGATGTGAAATTTGCCTCGATAAATATCACCGAACACGATGCGATCAAGCAGGGCGCAACTGCGATTTTGGCTGATGCCAAACTTTCACTAGTTGAATTAAACGCAGCGCTGGCTGGCCACAAGGTGACAAGTGATTGGTCCGCAAAGATTGCAGCGAGTACCGAACGTTGGGCTGCAACACTGGCTGCAGCTATTAATCCTGATACCTTATTTGACAAGTCAACACTTCCAGATTCTCCAGTTACAAATGCTGTACTCACACAAGGGCAATTAATTGGCGTGATGAATGAACATGCGAAACCTGGTGATGTAGTCATTGCAGCTGCCGGTGGTGCACCTGGTGATATTCAGAAAGCTTGGGATGCTACAAAGGGTCGATTCGTCCACTTGGAATTCGGTTTCTCTTGCATGGGATATGAAATTCCAGCCGGTATCGGTGTCCGCCTCGCTACTCCCGATACTTCAAAGCGGGTAATGGTATTTATTGGTGATGGCACCTTCCTTATGGCGCCAAGCGAATTAGTAACCGCCGCGCAAGAAGGTATTCCAATGACGGTTGTTGTATCTGAGAATCACGGCTACCAAGTTATTCGACGCCTACAAATGTGGCGCGTCGGTCACCACTTTGGAAACGAATTCCGTTATCGCCAAGATGGGCCAAGCGTTTTGGAAGCTGGTTTAAAGAGTGGTGCCACAGCACCTCGTTTAGAAGGTGATTACCTTGATTTAGATTTCATAAAAATGTCCGAAGGCATGGGAGCTCAGGCAATTTACGCAACAACAGCCGATGAGTTCCGCAAGGCGCTTAACGACACAAGAAATGCAAAGGGACCAGTAGTTATTGTTGTTCCAACCATTCAACATGCAAATCTTCCAGCTTCAAATGTTTGGTGGGATGTTGCCCCAGCAGAAGTTGCGACTCAACCTTGGGTTGAAGGAGTTCGTAAAGAGTATGAAGACGGCTTAAAAACCCAACGCTGGTTTTCATAACGGATAATTAGCGAAGAACTATAAAGGAGATAAAAGATGAGTGCTGCCAACGCAAAGATAGCCGCTGCGCCAATTTCTTGGGGCGTCTGTGAAGTTCCTGGTTGGGGCCATCAAATGTCACCATCTCGAGTACTCGAGGAGATGAGCGAGTTAGGTTTTAGTGCTACCGAATTTGGCCCAGAAGGTTTTCTTCCAATGGAGCCAGCACTTAAATCATCAATCCTTAAAGAACATAACATGACCGCGGTCGGTGGTTTTGTTCCAGTTATTTTGCATCGTGCAGATCACGATCCACTCCCAGGTGTTGAAACCGAACTAGCTGGCTATCAGGCCGCTGGTGCAAAAATTCTTGTCCTCGCTGCTAATTCTGGCATTGATGGTTACGACGCAAAACTTCCAGTTTTAAACGATGCAGAATGGGAAATACTTTTTAATAATTTAAACCGCATTAAAGCCTTTGCTGCCAGTATTGGTGTTCAATCTGTTTTGCACCCACACGTCGGCACGATGGTTGAAACACAAGATCACATCATGCGCGTTCTGCATGGTTCTACGATTCCATTCTGTTTAGATACTGGCCATATGTTGATAGGTGGAACTGATCCAGTTGCATTTGCCGACAAGTATGCTGATCGCGTTGCACATTCCCATCTAAAGGATGTTGATCTCACTTGGGCAAAGAAAGTACAAGCTGGGGAGCTCTCCTACTACGACGGCGTTATTAAAGGTCTTTATCGTCCACTTGGACAAGGCGATGTTGATATCCGCGCGATTGTTCGCAGTTTAATAATTGCGGGTTATGCCGGATGGTTTGTCCTTGAACAAGACAATGTTGTTACCAGCGAACCCACAAAAGGTGCTGGTCCAATGGCCGATGCCTTGGCAAGTGTGACATTTTTGCGTGGCGTACTTTCACAACTTGCCGCTGAAGGTCACTAGCAACTAAATGAAATTAAATACGCCATGAAGAAAACGTTGCGAAGGTTCTCAACTCTATTAACAGTTAGTGCCTTGGTTTCAGTTCTTTTTGTCTCAAATTCGATAGCTGCTGCGCCAGATGATGGATATCCACCAGGGGAAGCTGCTCCAGGAAGAACGTGTATGGCTGACGCAGTTGGACAGAAAACAACAAGTTCTTACAGTGGAAAAGTATTAGCGTGCATTGTTATTCAGGGAGTTTCGCGGTGGTGGATCGAAGGTGATCCCCTGCCTGCCGTTGAAACAACTGCACCTGCACCTGCGGGCCCAAAGGCACCGGCTCCTGCTATTTCGAGTGACTCTTTTTTATGGGATAAAAGTGTAAATATTTCGGGGGCAAAAGGCGCTAAATTTATAACGATTTCCGGCGATCGACCCGCACAAGTACTTATCCCTGGAAACTTAAAACCAAAAGTTGCTGCACCGCTAATAATTGCGCTGCACGGATTTATGGCGAGCACAAGTGATCTGATGTCACTAATTGATTTATCTTCGGAAGCAACTAAACGCGGAGTTGTATTGGTTGTTCCTTCTGGAACGCATAATGCTGACGGTGCAGCTTTTTGGAATGCAACAAGTTCTTGTTGTGATTTTCAAGGCAGCGGTGTTGATGATTCGAAATATTTAATGGAACTTGTAAAACAGATTGGCAGCAAAGTTGCTATTGATCCAAAACGAATCTATTTTATTGGCCACTCTAATGGCGGTTTTATGTCATATACGGTGGCATGCGGCAATTCGAGTAAAATCGCAGCCATTGTTAGCTTGGAAGGTTCTACCTATAAAGATTCTACCTTGTGCAAGGCAGATCATCCTGTAAGTGTGTTACAGATAAATGGCACATTGGATGAATTAATTCATATTGCTGGTGGAAGCGTCTTTGACGATCCAAAGCAGCCATATCCAAGCGTTAAAGACGAGACGAGTTTTTGGGCAGGAGTTGATGGTTGCGCAAACACACAGCCCACCGTTAAAAATAAATTGAAATTTGATTATGAGGCCGTAATTCCAGGTTCGGAAACTTCAAAAGAGGCTTATAAGTGTCCAAAAGGCCTTGCGGTCGAGATGTGGACAATTGGTGAAGGACATCACGTGCCAAAACTTAAGAGCGCTTTCGTCTCGGCAGTATTTGATTTCTTGCTCTCGCACAAGAAATAGAATTTATTTTGTAGTTTTCTAAAACTTATTTAAGCGTTACAACTTTTCCGGTCTTGGCAGATTCGGTTGCGGCATCGGCAATTTCCAGCGCCTTGCAGCCATCCTCATACGTTGGATTTAGTTGCTTACCAGTCTGAATACTCTCGATAAATAGCGCAAGTTCCTTTCGGTAAGAAGCGGCATAGCGCTCAAGGAAGAATGCTAGATAACCATCCCGAGTCTCGGTCGCTCCACTTGTATATGCAGTAACAGTTGTTGGGGTCATATTTGAAACTTGGAGCATGCCTTTATCGCCGAAAGCTTCGACTCTTTGGTCATAGCCATATGCGCTGTGGCGAGAATTTATAAC
>CAIVOW010000235.1 GCA_903907665.1 uncultured Actinomycetes bacterium
GTATTGGGAGGAGAGCGAGCATTGCGGTCGCAATTGTTTTAGTAGCAGCTGGATTTATAGATATATTCTTGCGCCCATGATGAAACTTGGGAATATCCTTTTTGTCGTGGCGATGATTTTCGCGATTGTTTTTGTCGATGTGCTATTTTTTAGAAATCACACGTTGGAACGGTTGGCAGCTAATGTGGGCATTGTCCTTTTATTTGGCGCCTTTTACTGGCGATTTTTTAAGCACTAATAAGAAGGTGCAAATCCTTCACCCGCCACCAGAAATTATTTACGATTACCAATCGTGGACAGTGCCATCAATCTTCAATCGATTTACGGGCAGGTATGCAGGTTTATACTCGAATGACGCGGCTAACTTTTCATTATAAGAAACACCCAAACCAGCGCTCGTTCCAGGATGGATCAAGCCATCTTTAAATGTGTATTCAGGTTCAAAGACATCATTTGTCTCTGAATTATGTTGCATATACTCCGAGATTCCATAATTATGAATTGCCATCCCAAGATGAAGTGATGCCGCATGCCCTATAGGCGAGACATCGGTCGGGCCGTGCACGCCAGACTTAATTTGATAAATAGCCGCGTAGTCAAAAATCTTCCGCAGCGCTGTAATGCCACCAGCATGGCTGACGGGACTTCGAACGTAATCAATAAGTTGTTCTTCAAAAAGAGCTTTATAATCAAAAATAGAATTAAAAACCTCACCTACTGCAATTGGAGTAGTTGTGTGTTGTCTTATTAATCGGAAGACATCGGTATTTTCTGCCGGAGTTAAATCTTCAAGCCAGAAGAGATCATAAGGTTCTAATGATTTACCCAAACGTGCCGCCTCGATCGGAGTTAATCGATGATGCGCATCGTGCAACAAGGGTAGCTCTGGGCCAAATTCATTTCTAACTGCTTCAAAAACTTTTGGCATATGGTTCAAATATGCGCGAGTGTCCCATTCCTCTTCTACTGGTTTACTAGACCTTTGCGCAGGTTCATAGTCATGTCGTTTACCAGCACTTTTACCTTTAGAAGACTTTCCAATACCCGGGACGCCATAGACAGAGTTAAGACTTGGTACTGCTGCTTGTACTCGAATTGCCCGGTAACCTTTTTCTTGGTGGTAGCGAATGCTGTCAAAAATTTCTTTGAAATCACTACCCGAAGCATGGCCGTAGGCCAAGCAGCCAACGCGACTTGCCCCACCCAGTAATTGATACAATGGCACGTTGGCGGCTTTAGCTTTGATATCCCAAAGTGCCATATCGATAGCTGCTATTGCAGTCATCGTTATTGGGCCACGGCGCCAATAGGAACCACGATACAAGTATTGCCAAGTGTCTTCAATATTTTGTGCATCACGCCCAATGATTATCGGAACCAAGTGATCTCGAAGATATGAAGCAACAGATAACTCTCGACCGTTTACAGTCGCATCACCATATCCGACCAGACCAGATTCAGTGACAATCTTTAAAGTTACAAAATTTCGACCAGGGGAATGTACGAAGACATCGGCTTTAGCAATATTCATTCCAATCGCCACAAATTCTCCGTTCTACTTTAAGTTAGGTTTAAAGACTTTCATACAGTTTGAGTTAAATCAAGCGTTAAAAGCCTTGTAGATCTAATCTTAAAAAGGTACACTTTCAACCAGAGGTGAGGGATGAAATTTTCTTTACTTAGATGAAAGGGAATCTAGATATTCATGAATACGAAAAAGTATGGGGACTTGAACGTTGATATCTGTGATTCCGCAAGTGATCTTGGATCCCGCGCGGCTTCAGATTTTGCAAAAAATGTCACAGAGGAATTGAAAAATAAATCAGAGATCAGCATTATTTTAGCAACTGGAAATTCACAACTCCCATTTATAAATGCCATTAGAAGTCAGCCTGGAGTTGATTGGTCTAAAATTTCGGTTTTTCACATGGATGAATACATAGGTATGGCGAAAACTCATTCCGCAAGTTTTGTTCGTTGGATGGAAGAACGAGTAGTAGCAGAGCTAAAGCCAAAGAATTTTTTTGGAATTCAAGGTGATGCTGCAGACGTATCTAATGAAGTACAGAGATATTCAGACCTATTGGCAAAGCACGAACCATCGATTTGCGTGATGGGTATCGGCGAAAATGGGCATGTTGCCTTTAACGATCCACCGGCTGATTTTGAAACAAAAGATTTAGTTAAGATCATAAAACTTGATGATCTCGCCTGTCGCCTCCAGCAAGTTAACGAGGGGCATTTTCCCTCGCTAGATTCTGTCCCTGAATCTGCCATCACCTTAACCGTCCATGCATTATTAAAACCAAACAAGGTAATGGTTTTAACGCCAGAAATGCGAAAAGCAAAAGCAGTTAAAGGCGCGCTTGAGGGTCCAATAACTCCTAGCTGTCCAGCTTCCATCTTACGCACAGCGCCAAACGCACACTTGTACTTAGATTTAGATTCTTCTTCACTCCTAAACTCTTAGTGGTTGTCTGAGTTTCTTTTTGTATTTGCCTGCGTGACCATCTGTGTTGGGTTTACGTACCTTAATGCGAGAATCAAAATAAATAGTGTTGTTAGCATATAGAAGACGGCCATGGCACTTATTGCTTGATACGGCCGAATGCCGGAAGCAAAAACTGCATAATAAAGCGCAACTACTAAAGTTGTAGAGCCCGGACCACTGACGAGATAGGTGAGCTCGAATAGTGCAACGGTTTGAACTAGTACCAGAAGCCCAGCCGCCAACAATCCAGGAACTATAAGAGGCATAAGAATTTTGATGAAGATTTGACGTGTATTTGCGCCACACATGCGCGCAGCAGCCTCAAGTTTTGGGTCAATCTGTTCGATAAAAGGAGTCAACACAAGAATTACAAATGGAATAGCCGGCACTAAATTTACGACAATAACACCAAGGATCTTCCCCCCCAAGTGTAACTTGTAAATAAAAGTTGCTAATGGAATTCCATAAGTTATCGGTGGAAGCATTATTGGAAGCAAGAAGCAGAGCATCACAAGTTTTTTACCAGGGAATTTCCTTCGCGCCAATGCGTATGCCGCTGGTGCACCTACTAATATGGAAATCAGCACCACTGTTATAGCAATTTCTAATGTAACTCTAAGCAAGCCATAAACCTGATAATTTTGCCAAGCCATAATATAAAAACTGGTTGTCCAACCGTGTGGCAGCCATCCAGAGAACCATTCTTGTCCAAAAGAACTGATTATTACAGTACCTATTACTCCAAGTAGATTGAGAAAAAAGAAAACAATTCCGCCCCAAATAAACCAACGCTTCAGGGTTAAATTGAATTTGGCCCCAGCAATCTTTTCTTCTAGTTTAACTTGAGTTTCAATCATCCCTTAGTACCTGCTGTACTTCCACTATAAAGCTTTGAACGCAAGAGAAATACCGAAGCAATTACAAATAGCTCAAAGAACGCGGAAATTATAGAGATTGTCGAAGCCATCGAATAATCGAATTTCTGAGTAACGGCATCAGCCGCTGCGATAGCCAAAACATGTGAGTCACCTGATGGGTTACCAAGAAGCTCTGCCGATGGAAAAACTGAAAAGGCTAAAACGAAGTTTAAACAAAAAGTGATCGCCAACCCAGGCGCCAACAATGGAAAAGTAATAAAACGGAAAACTTGGCGAGAATTCGCACCTAAAGTGCTGGCCGCCAATTCTAAACTTGGATTAATACTCGATGCATATGAGAGCATCAGTAAGAACGCAAAAGGAAAACCAGAAATCACTAGAGATATTATTACGCCCCAGAAGTTCTGTAACAGCCGCAAAGGTTGGGAGATAATCCCTACGTCCATCAAAGTTTGGTTTAGCCAACCACTTGGGTTTAAATATGCGTATAAGCCTTCTGCAATTAAAACTGTGCCTAAGCTCATCGGAATAACTAATAACGTATTGATCGGCCGAGTTCTTTTAACGTATTTTCGCACGTAAACTGCGACCGGAAGCGCCGCTGAAATGTTAATAATAGAAACCGGAAGGGCAATTCTGAAAGTGTTAAAAATTGTTCGGCGCATATATGTGTCATGGAAGAATGATTTATAGTTTCCTAAGAAACCAGAATGATTTATTGGGTGAAATGAAAGAAAGATTCCATATATCGATGGGTAGACAAAGAAAACTAACATCATGGTGAGGGCAGGGATGATGAGCACCAGTACTCTATCAACGCCTCTATCAGCAAAATAATGCTTTAGGCTATGTTTTGTTTCAAGCGCCATATTGCTAGTAGGACTAGTCATTGTTATCTGGGAACACAAGTACCCGGTTGGCGGGTACTGACAACGAAATATTCGAACCTACCTGAGTTGCAGTTACTGTGCGAACAATTAAATTGGTATTCGAGTCAACCTCAACTTCCAGTGCATATTCCCGCCCTTGATATTCGGCAGCAATCACCCTGCCTTGGATCAAATTCTCACCACTTGTTGAGAGCTCAAGGTTATCGGGGCGAATTGCGACTTTTACCTTTTTTAAATTATTAGCACTTCCA
>CAIVOW010000236.1 GCA_903907665.1 uncultured Actinomycetes bacterium
AGATCATGGCTCGGTAGCTCAGTTGGTACGAGCGCGCGACTGAAAATCGTGAGGTCGCCGGTTCGACCCCGGCCCGAGCCACCATCATCTTTTAATCGGAATACCCTGTGGGTATGGCTAGTGAAGAATCCAGTCCAAGCTTCAAGCCACAAATCAGCAAACCGCAAATAAGCAAGCGCCAAAAGTTTTGGGAACGTTTGTGGGCCAGCACAATTCTTATCTATACATTCGTGGCCACTTTTGTTGTCTGGAAAACACTTAAGAAATATGGTGTCAATCCGATTGCATTCTTCTTTATTGATGCCGCTACTTCTTGGACCTATGGAATTACTAGTGCTCGTATGGTCATGCAGCTCATTCACGGCAATATGAAATCAGCTCGAAATTGGGCGTTCGGGGCGGCGGCCTCATTCATTACGCCCCAGCTCTATATTTTGATTACTGCTCATCATGCGCCAGCTGATGTATATCGAATTATTATCGGCGTTATTTCTGCGCTATTTCTCTTCACCGCAATCAGTTTGTTCTTAGAGATTAAACGAAAGAAGCGCGGAACAATTCACAGTCTCTAAATATTCACAGGCCAATCTTCAGGTTAAGAATTATCTTGGCGCATTCTTCATGCTTAAGGAATGTCAAAAAAGTAACGGAAAGTGGGCTCGCGCATATATAGATTTAGTAAATTCAGAGTTCGACATTTGGTCACTTCGTACCGCAAGGTATCTGGACTAATAATTGATTTGGAAGGATGATTAGAGAATGAAAGTTCAAGGAACTGTGAGTAAAACCGAAAAGGAAATGTTGATTCATGACGACAACGATGAATTCATGAAGCTTTTTGATGAAGGGTTACCTCTTGGCGATATTGTGTGGAAACTCTACGGAGAAATAATCGAGCCACATCCCGTGACTGGATACGCAAGACTTTTTAGTAAACCAATTTCTGTATTAGGGATTCCAGACGAGCTCCTTAAAGCAAATAATCTTCTAGGTTATTGATCTTTGGTTTGGATGAAATATAAAAAGAGTGCAATCCAAGAAATACCAGCAACGATAACAATCCCTTCCTCAACCTTGAGGTGTGTTAGCGGAATCATGATTGCGCATCCTGCATAGAACGCGCTTAGAACCCAAAGTGCGACAACGCCAACGGGCCTGCTTAAGCCGGCGCGAACTAGGCGATGTGAGAGATGATCACGGCCACCTTGGAAAGGTGAAACCCGCCGGCGCAAACGTGAAATAACGGCGACCGATGTGTCCAAAATCGGAACAGCAAGCAGAAGTATCGGAGTAGCAAAGGAGGTCCACTTAGTTTCAGCTCCTGGGTGCAGACGGATAGTCAGCGTCGCAATTAAAACCCCAAGGAATAGCGCACCTGCATCACCCATATAAATACGAGCCGGACTCTTATTCCAAAGTAGGAAACCAATCATTGCGCCTGAAGTCACTGTTGCTAGCGCCGTTATTAAATATTGGTCTCCGTTGTAGGCCAATATCGCCAAGGCAGTGGATGAAACAGCCACCGTTCCTGCTGCGCCGCCGTCTACATTGTCAAAGAAATTAATTGAGTTACAAATGCCAACTATCCAAGCACTTGTAATGATTGCATCTAGCAACTTAGAGGAGGTTGGCGTTCCAACCGTATTGGCTTGGATGAGAACAAAGGAAGTAAAGAGACCGGCCAAAGTTTGTGCGATAAAGCGCGGCAGCGGAGAAAGATTCTTTAAGTCATCCCACAACCCAATGAAACCTAAAATTAAAGCTGGTCCCATTACAGATGTTTCTAACCAGAAATTCTGAGACGTTGGGCTTTTTATGAGAAAAGCTGCAAGTGAAACTAGGCCGATACCCACAATGATTGCAACGCCGCCCAAATATGGAACTGGTTCCTTATGAGTTTTATGCGCAGTATTCGGTGCATCAAAGACTTCGTTCTTGATTGCAATGCGACGAGCTAGTGGAGTGAGAACTCCAACAACGGCCAGCGCTGCAACAAAAAGAAGGAGGTAATCAAATATTGATATCTGCATAAGCAGGTAGCTGAATTAAATCAGGCAGCGCCAGACTTGCGACGAAACATCTTTGGAGCGCCTCCGCCAGCTTGGCTTCCGCCGACCTTTGATCCACCAGATGGACCGTTTGCTCCACCGGCTCCTGCAGCGCCACCATTCTTCTTCTTTTCGAGGGCTTGACGCATTCTCTCTTTTGGATCTTCTTTAGGTTCTTTAACCATGATGACTGCCTTCCTAACTTTCTTTTACTGCGATATTTAAAAGTGCTTTAACTTCAGATTCTTTATAGCGGCGATGGCCACCTAGTGTTCGGATCGCTGTTAACTTACCGGCTTTGGCCCAGCGAGTTACGGTTTTAGGATCGACGCGGAAAAGGTGTGCGACCTCAGAAGGGGTCAGCAAAACTTCTTGCTCACTCATCTGCCACTCCTTCCGACCCGTTATTGAATCACTGTGACTCAATTTAAAATGTCCATTTTTTCCGAAATGAACCTTATGGGTGAAAGTATCCCCGCCAATGGCTAGTGCTGACAAGTGAATTTTTTAGGAAGTTTGCTCAAAAGCGGCGATTTTGCGCCAGCGACCAATCAAAGCTTCGTATCCCTGCCCTGCAGCAGCGCCATTTCCCATTTCTAGGCCTCGCAAAGAGTTGTGCAAATCCTCGACAGAGGTGTCCGCCTCAAGGCCGCCTTCATCCGCAAGTGCGGTCTGCATGTAGATCGCTAGTCCACCGTAATCCAATTCCACTAGTGACTCTGGATGGAAGAGGTCTAGCCACTCAAGTAAATCTGCAATTTCTCCTTCGACCGGACCTTCGCCAAATGATGCAATCACAATTTCATGCAATCGCATGCAGCGCTTCTTTGCATTTGCAATTGACGTTCTATGAACAATGTAGGGACCATCATCGGTTTGGGCGCGCAAACGATCAGTTGCTTCAAATAGCGCAAACCACCGAGGAGGAATCATCCAGGTCTCAGTCAGGATGTGTGGAATTTTATCTTCCATCAACTCTGAATTAACTAAAATTGCTTCTTCCATATTTGAAGGAACGAAGTATCGAATAATCGAAGATGGCAAAGATTCTTTAAAAGTATCTAGCGCTGTCCAACAACGAGTTGCTGTAGACCACGGCGCAACGTAGCGAGCGCCTTCGAAATCTAAAACGTGAGCACCATCAGGGCGCAGGGCAGGTGGCTCGATAGTTATTGTGCGCGCGAGTGCTCGGGCTTGTTCTTCTTCACCGGTTGAGGTTGTGATTGGGATAGCACCCCAGCGCAAACGTTCAGCTGGTTCAAATGCTGTGATGGGTTCATAAACACGAAGTGAAGCGACGTACGGAGTAGGACGCATTTACTTACGCACGACGAATGTAATTGCCCTCGGCAAACGGATCATCGTCATTTGTTTTCTCATCTTTATTGGGATCTCCATGAAGTTCTTTTGCAAGACTTTCTAGATCCATATCCTGCGCTGAATATTTCAAATCTCGTGCAACACGAGTTGCTTTTGCTTTTTGTCGGCCACGACCCATGGGCGAGACCTCCTAACTCAAGGAATGTTGACTGTGCTTTTCTACAGGAAGGTAGGTTACCGCGATTGGTAGGTGCCTTCCAAAGTGGCGCTCGTGTCCGCCCCAACACGCTCAGTTACGACTCCGGCCACCCACGCTTTCATCCCACGGGCTGCCAGGGTTCGTAGGGCGCGGTCGGCCTCCTGTGGGGCCACAATCGCGCTCATACCGATGCCACAGTTCCAAGTGCGCTCCATATCGGCCTGTGGGACCCCACCGAGTGAGGCCATGAATTGCATCTCAACTGGCAACGCCCAGGTCGAGCGATCATAGGTTGCAACCAAATGCGGCGGCATGACTCGGGCTGTATTTTCGGCGATACCGCCACCGGTGATGTGGCTAAAAGCGTGGAGCGCATCTTGCAAAGCCTTATATAGAGTCAAGCAATCCAATGAATAAATCTCAGTTGGCGTGAGAAAAACTTCACCAGCAGTTTTGCCG
>CAIVOW010000237.1 GCA_903907665.1 uncultured Actinomycetes bacterium
ACTCTTGGTGACTGACTATCTTTGCCTGGAGCTCAGATTGTTCAGTGCGCAAAGAAACGGCTTCTTGTACCATGTCAATGGGATCGCGACCACTTGCCCGCGCCTCCTCCATCTCCTCAGATAGAAAACGTGATCGCTCAGATGATAAGGATTGAATTCCGCGAAACTTTTCGCGTTGCGCAGTTAATTGGTAATAACTCTCTTGTGCTTGAACCAGTAATGGATTTTCTGATGCACTAATTTGATCAAGTTCTTCTTCTCTTGTGCGGGAAGTTCGAAGCGCGGCCTCAACTTCATCTTTACGAGATCTCAAAGTAGTCTCGTCAGCAACTTCCATTTCAAGTTGTGATTTGAGTTTGATTAAATCATCTGCAAGCAATCGAAGACGCGAATCACGCACATCAGATTGAATGGTTGAGGCTCTGCGCGCTACCTCGGCTTGTTTACCCAAAGGTTTTAATTGACGGCGAAGCTCCACTGTTAAGTCTTGAATTCGGGCTAAATTGCCTTGCATAGAATCTAGTTTGCGCAAGGCTTTCTCTTTACGCTTGCGATGTTTTAGTACGCCCGCTGCTTCTTCAATAAAGGCACGACGCTCTTCAGGATTTGCAAGCAAGATTGCATCTAATTGACCTTGCCCAACAATCACATGCATCTCGCGGCCGATTCCGCTATCACTGAGCATCTCTTGAATATCTAGAAGACGAGAAGTCTGACCGTTGATTTGATACTCACTTGTACCGT
This sequence comes from uncultured Actinomycetes bacterium, assembly GCA_903907665.1. The sequence goes on from CAIVOW010000237.1 coordinate 745, forward strand.
TACGAAATAAAATACGTGTGATCGTTACTTCGGTATATTCAATTGGAAGTGTTCCATCTGTATTGTCGATGGTGACTGAAACTTCTGCGCGGCCTAACGGCGCACGCCCTGATGTACCCGCAAAAATTACATCTTCCATCTTGCCGCCGCGAAGAGATTTGGCACCCTGTTCGCCCATTACCCAGGAGAGAGCGTCCACTACGTTGGATTTACCCGAACCATTTGGACCCACAACGCAGGTAATCCCTTGCTCGAAATTCAACTGCGTGTTCGACGCAAAGGATTTGAAGCCTTTTAGGGTAATACTCTTCAAATACACGGGGAAAACCTATCGGCTCAGCGGCGTCATTCACGCCATTTGGAGCCTACTTTGAGGAGGAGAAGCCTGTAGTTAAGGTCGAGAGTTGATTGCGTCGCAAGCCAATTTTGCAGCGACCTGTTCTGCTTCTCTTTTACTTTTACCGGAGCCAACCGGGAATCTTTCACCCGAGAGAACTGCTACCGCAGTAAAACTTTTATCGTGATCAGGGCCAGACTCTGTAATTTCATATTCCGGAACAGACAATCCTTGTGCAGATGCAATTTCTTGAAGTGCGGTCTTAGCATCAAGTGAGGCACCAGCTTTGCTGGCTTCTTCAATGATTGGTCCAAACCATTTTAAAACTACTTGAGCAGTTGTATTAAAACCATATTGTAAATAAATAGCTCCTACCAGCGCTTCAAGGGCGTCAGCCAAAATTGAATTCTTATCTCGTCCTCCGGTGGCTTCTTCGCCTTTACCAATTTTTAAATATTGTCCGATATGTAAGTCACGAGAAATTTTGGCAAGGGCACGTGTATTTACTACACCTGAGCGAATGGGAGAAAGTTTGCTCTCATCAAATTCGGGAAAGAGTGTGTAGAGCTCATCTGTTATTAAGAGTCCCAAAACGCTGTCGCCTAGAAATTCAAGGCGTTCGTTCGTAGGAAGACCACCGTTTTCATACGCAAATGAACGATGGGTAAAAGCGAGTTGAAGTAGATCGTCTGTAACGGATATACCGAGCGCTCCGGTGAGGGTCTCGTACATATCGGGAATCAGATTAGACAGCTAGAACCTGACGGCGGTTATATGTTCCGCATGTTGGGCAGGCGGTGTGTTGCAACTTAGGCTGTTGGCACTGACCGCATGTTGCTAGAGCCGCAGGAGTTGTCTTCCAAGAGCTACGACGGGTACGGGTACGCGAACGGGACATCTTTCGCTTTGGAACTGGCATGATCAAACCCCTTTATGTCGTGCTTCTAAAATTACGTGGTAATTATTACCGAAAGGTGGCAAATAGGGAAATCGACCTATTTATCCCCCGGTGGAAGTCCAGTCAACCCAGAACTAGCGTTCCAGCCTTCTAGCCCCGCCCAGCGAATATCCTGCTTTTCGTGCTCGTGGTCCTCTGGCAAGTCAACCATTTTCAGGCCGCAATCGGGGCAGAGCCCATCGCAATCAGGGGTACATAAAGGATTTAGCGGCAAATCCAGCAGCAAGGCATCACGAATCGCGAATTCCAAATCAATGAAATCCCCCTCCATATGCAGATCTTCGTCCTCATCATCCACCACAATTTCTTTAGCTTTCTTGTTGCCGCGCTTCTCTACCTCGTAACGGTAAAGCTCTGTGAAAGTTTGTTCGATCTCAATTTCTATCTCATCTAAGCAACGCGTGCAGACTCCAGTAACCGCAGCAAAAACAGTTCCAGAGGCAAGTACCCCTTCACTAACGGACTGGATTTTGAGGTCAACATCAATTGGCTCATCTTTCTCAACACCCAGAACCGGCGTACCCACACGTTCATGAGAATCAAATGTGAGTTCAAATACTTTCATCTCCCCAGGGCGGCGGGGTACATCGATGCAACTAAAATAGAAAGGTCCTTGTTCGACATTGGAAGCGGAAACCATTACTCGCCCAGTTCCGATAAGAGATGCTTATCTTCCACTCCTTGAAGCTTATCGCGACCGCGATTAATAACATCAAGGGTCTTGTTCAAAATTACTTCAAGAGTGGCTAAACGCGAATCGATGTACACCTCAATTTCATCACGCTCATGCTGTGCCTCAGCATGCACTTCATCCATTATGCGATGAGCTTCTTGGCGAGCAGCAGCGACAATTTGAGTTTGCTCAACTAATTGCGCAACCTCTTCACGTGCATGGCCAACAAGTTGGTCAGCGCTCAAACGAGCTTCTTCTAAAATATCATCACGTGTGGCCAGAATTTCTTGGGCACTATCTAAATCCGTAGGGAGTGCTTGACGAGCCTGATCAAGAATCTCAAGTAGCTCGCCTCTATGTACAACACAACTTGCCGATAGTGGAACGCCACGAGCTTCTTCAACCATCGTGATTGCGCTCTGCACGCGTTCGGAAACTGTGAATTGATTATTCTCGCTCATACAGACCTCTTTACGGTGTTATTTAGCGTTGAGCGCAGATTTTACTCGCGCAACGAGTTGGGCAGGAACATAAGCGGAAATATCTCCATCATAAGTCGCAATTTCTTTTACTAAAGATGATGATAGGAAGGAGTGGGCCGGAGCAGTAGACATAAAGAGGGTTTCAACCCCTTTTAGCTGAAGATTCATTTGTGACATTTGAAGCTCATAGTCAAAGTCAGTGACCGCGCGAAGTCCCTTAACGATTGTGTGAATATCGTGGGCCTCGCAATAATCAACAAGTAGCCCTGACCATGACTCCACCGAAACATTTGGATATTGGCTCGTGACCTCGCGGATCATTTCCATACGTTCTTCGACGGTAAATAGCGACATCTTTGTCTTGTTCACAAGGACTGCTACTACAACTTCGTCAAAGAGTGAGCTGGCGCGCTTAATGATGTCCAGATGCCCAAAAGTTATAGGGTCAAAGGAGCCGGGACATACAACTTTCTTCACGGCAAAACGCTAGCAGAGTAGCCGCCATAGAACATACTCCCCTGACCATATGAGCGCACTTTTTCACACTCCATACCCTCAGGCCAGGCAAAAGGCTTGCTCTTGGAAGCTCGCTCGATGGTGATAATTCCACGAGGTTGGATGAGATTTCTTTCTTTGATTATTGCGAGTAATTCAGTGATTTCATCGTTAGAAATATCATAAGGCGGATCCATAAATATGATGTCATAACGAATTCCCATATCAGACTCAAGAAATCTTTTAACTCGATTTTTGAAAACTTTAAATTCACCAATTGGATTTTTTACTAATTCAAAGTTACTAGAGGCTAAGTCGCTGACTTCTTCTTCAACAGCGTGAACGAGTTGCGCCCCTCGCGAGAGCGCTTCAACTCCGACTGCGCCGCTTCCAGCAAATAAATCCAGGAAATAGAGTTCATCAAGAGAGCCGAACGCTGATTCAAGGGATGAAAAAAGTCCCTCTCTTGCCCGATCAGAAGTTGGGCGTACGCGGCCATCTGCAGGTGAGATTAAAGATTTACCTTTGGCGCTACCGGCAATAATTCTCATCGTGGCTCATCCTTTATCCAAATATGAAACTGCTTCTTCGGTGCGCAGCTCCCCAACGGCTGTAGCTAATTCTGGCGCATCCTTCAATTCTGGATCCTTGGCAATAATGGAAATAGCGATTTCGCGAGCTTCATCAATCAATGTCTCATCACGCAGAACACGAAGTAAGCGTAGGTGAGATTGAGTGCCAGATTGGGCCTTGCCAAGGATGTCACCTTCACTTCGTTGTTCCAAATCGATTCGAGAAAGTTCAAAACCATCTAGGGTGCTTGCCACTGCCGTAAGGCGAGCGATTGCCGGTGAATCTTCGGCGGCTTCTGTAACAAAGAGGCAGAGCCCTGGAACTTTTCCTCGTCCAACTCGGCCACGCAATTGGTGTAGTTGAGAGACTCCAAATCGATCTGCATTCATAATTACCATGACAGATGCATTAGGGACGTCAACTCCAACTTCAATAACCGTTGTACTTACCAATACATCAATCTTGCCTTCGGCGAACGCTCGCATTGTCTCTTCCTTAAGTTCAGCGCTCTGCCTGCCGTGTAATGGTGCAACTTTTAAGCCTTTAAGTGCGCCGAGTGCAAGGGCGGGTGCCAACTCTTCGACGGCAAACATTGTTTTAGGATCACTTGGTTCTTCAAGAATGACGCCCATGGCCGCAGCAACTTCTCGATCTCGAGCCGTAATAACCGAACTTGATTCCTCAGCTTCCTCAACTTCTGTAGCAGAAATACGAGGCGCCACCACATAAGCCTGGTGACCTTTCGCTACTTCCTCTTTGATTCTTTCCCATGCCCGATCTAAAAAGTGAGGCTTATCTAACGCAGGAATTAGGTGGGAAGTAATGAGGGGTCTTCCTGCGGGTAGTTGGCGAAGGGTCGAGACATCTAAATCACCAAATACTGTCATCGCCACAGTACGTGGAATCGGAGTTGCCGTCATTACAAGTAAGTGTGGCCGCTGATTTGGATCAGCTTTAGCACGCAGTGAATCTCGTTGTTCTACTCCAAAACGATGTTGCTCATCTACAACAACAAGTCCCAAATCATGAAAATCAACACCAGCGCTTAGCAGTGCATGGGTTCCAATAACAATTCCAGCACTACCGGATGCAATCTCAGCTAGCACCTCACGTTTTGTTGAAGCGCTCATCGACCCAGTGAGTAAAGCCACCTTCGTCCCATCAAGATTCCCGTCAAGATTGCCATCAAGTGTTCCTGCGGCAGCAAGCGGACCTAACATGCGACTGATCGTTGAAAAATGTTGCACGGCTAGGACTTCGGTAGGTGCAAGTAGCGCGGCCTGTCCTCCGCCATCCACCGTGGTTAGCATTGCGCGAAGTGCAACGACAGTTTTTCCAGATCCAACCTCGCCCTGCAACAAACGATGCATTGGATGAGTTTGATTCATATCCTTCTCAATTTCCGCCGATACTTCGATCTGTCCATCCGTATAGGTGAACGGAAGTTGCGCTTCAAATTGGGTTACTAGTCCACCGATTCTCACAGGACGTGCAACTGCAGGTAGCGAGCGCATTTCTGCTTTTCGCTGCGCCAGTAAAAGTTGTAGCAACAGCGCTTCATCAAAAGTCAATCGCGTTCTAGCTATATCCGCTTCCTCGCGAGTACTAGGTTGGTGAATCGAATGGAAGGCGTTGATCAGCGTTGGATAATTAAATTTCTCGAGAATCTGGGGTGGAATAGGATCGATTAACCCATCAAGTGAATGCAACGCAACTTCAACAGATTGCGCAATTTTCCACGATGGTAATTTCGACGTAGCTGGATAGACAGGTAGCGCTTTGCCTGCAAATGCGGCCGTCGCTTCATCTTCGTCTCCGCCTTCAGGCAAGATTTCATAGTCCGGATGGGAAAGTTGGCGCTTCTTATTAAAAACCCCTACCTTGCCTGCGAACATCCCGCGCATTCCCGGTTTTAGTTGCTTCTCCCGCCAGGCTTGATTGAAAAATGTAAGAGTCATCTCGGCGCTGCCATCGGTAATGATGATCTCTAAAATAACGCGGCCACTGGCCCGGCGTAGGTTGACTCGCTTAATGTCGGCGATGACTGTGGCCTCATCCCCCTCCTTCAGTAGGCTGATGTCTGTTAGCTCCCCGCGCATCACATACCTGCGCGGATAATGTCGCAGCAGATCCCCAGCGCTTGTGTAGCCAAAAGCCTTCTCAAAAACCGCGGCAGTTCGATCCCCGATAACCCCTTTGAGGGGTTTATCCAAAGGGGAAATTTCTGCGCTCATGCCCCAATTCTGCCTTAATTAGTCTGCCCTAATTCGCCTATCTGGCTGGGTTTCGGTAGCCTTCGGGGTCTAGTTTTTATCTAAAGTTTTATAGAAGGAGTTCCACGTGGCATCCACATGCGATCTATGCGGCAAGGGCCCAAGTTTCGGCAACAACGTTTCGCACTCAATGCGTAAAACCCGTCGCCGTTGGAATCCAAACATCCAAAGCATCCGTACCTTCATTGGTGGAGTTTCAAAGCGCCAAAACGTCTGCACATCGTGCATGAAGGCTGGTAAAGCAGTCCGCTAAACGGCTGGTTGCGTTCAGGTAAGGCAACGCAGGCAAATCAATGATGAGCACCCCGCGAATATTTGCTCATCGCGGCTCACATTCCATTTCTTCTGAATCCTCTTTAGCCTCTTATTGCGCTGCCGTTGAGGATGGCGCTGATGGCTTTGAATGCGATATTCGCATGACATCAGATAACCACTTGGTTGTGTGGCATGACCCAACCATGCAACGTATTGCTGGCAATCCGCGTCGGATTTCGCATTCCACATTAGCTCAGCTGAGGAGCGCATGGCCCATCATGACTTTGAATGAGCTTATCGATCTGGCCGTGCTTCATAAGAAAGATCTGGCTATCGAGACCAAACATCCCTCCAGGTATGGACGGAGGGTTGAACGCGCACTCGCCTCGATTTTGGCCTCGCGAAGTGATGAGATTTCGAAATCAAAAATAGATATCTCAATTATGTCATTCTCTTGGTGGGCAACTCGTTTCGCTTCAAAATTGCCCTATAACGACGTTTTACTTGTGAATAGGGCGAAGCAACTTTCCTATATGACACGTTCAACCGCTGGTCTCAATATCGACATTATAAGAAAATCTCCCGAAATAGTATCCACGCTACATTCTCGCGGTAAGAAAGTTTTTGTCTGGACAGTCAATAACGAAGCAGATATCTCACTCTGTAAGCAAAATAAGGTAGATGTAATTATTACCGACAATGTCTCATTAGCTAAAACTCTTTAAGCTAAAAGTGCATAAAACCTTGGTGTGAAATTACTTGACCATCAAGTCGAACCAACGACCCTTCCACTACTTTCCCAATTTCAATCCATCCTGCCGGGGTACGTGAAAACGTTCCGACAAAGACATGATCTTCTCCCCCATGCAGCGTGTGTATATCTTTTCCAACCAAAGAGGATAAGAGCTCTATCGCAACACCAGAAGTAGAAGCAATTGAATTTAGTTCCTCAATCAATCCATCACTTACATCTGTGAGTGAATGAACGAGAGTGCGATCTAACTCTTGGACTTTCTTGTAATTAACTTGGGGGTATCTATGAGCCAGAGTGCGCTCATCTGTAATTCCCTGCTTAAGTAGTTCAAGCCCGTGAGAGGACTTTCCAGGTAACTCAGATACAGCGACTACATCACCGACCCGAGCACCAGATCTAAGTATTGGATTTTCAACGCTTCCATACGCACTGATTGCAATCGTCAAGGTCTCTGAGCGAGTTAAATCCCCGCCAATCACGAGCGCTCCAACTTTTCGAGCTTCATCACGAATTCCAGTCGCAAGTGACGTTAGCTCTTCAATAGTCATAGCTTTAGGAATTGCTGCTGCTACTAACAAATATTTAGCTTCCCCGCCCATCGCATATATGTCGGCCAAATTTGCGGCTGTAATTTTTCCACCGATTTCATAGAGCGAGGACCATGCGCGGTTGAAGTGCGTACCCTCAACTGCCATATCGGTAGATAGAACCAGCGAATTTTTTTGAGGCGCAATAACCGCTCCATCATCACCGATTCCAACCTCAAGCTCTGCCGACTCGTGCTCAAAAATATCGGCTAGCACTTTGAGGTACTGGGCTTCGGTGCTCATCAATCCCTTTCCTCCTTCGACCTGGTAGCGGTAGCCTATGACAGTCGAAAGGAAGTGAGATGTCAGTTCAGGCTTACATTTTGATTCAAACGGAAGTTGGAAAGGCAGCTGGCGTTGCAAAAGCAATTTCAGCGATCCCTGGAGTGACTCTTGCTGAGGGCGTAACTGGGCCATACGACGTCATCATGCGCGCACAAGCCGCCAGCATGGAAGATTTTGGTCGATCAATTCTCTCGAAAGTTCAGGCAGTAAGTGGAATAACGCGGACGTTAACGTGTCCGGTCACTACGCATGACAACTAGCGCTTTGTTCGCTCTTTAAACGGAATCGATTAGCCGAGAAATAAGCTCGGTATAGCCGACTCCTGCCTTCCCCCAAAGTTTGGGAAATACGGAAGTCGCGGTAAAGCCAGGCATGGTGTTAATTTCATTGATAACAATTTTTCCATCCGCATAAAAGAAATCCACTCGAGCCAGTCCTTTGCATCCTAAAGCATTGAATGCATCAACGGCCGAACGTTGTATCCCGAGGTATATCTCTGCAGGCAAATCATCTGGATAGACCAGCTGGGTGGAGCCGTCTAAATATTTAGCGTCAAAATCATAGAATTCATGATCTCCAAGAATCTTAATCTCCCCTAATGGAGAGGCGGTTGCAACGCCATCAATTTCTAATACAGCGCATTCAATTTCACGCCCAATAATTCCACTTTCAATGAGAACTTTTGAGTCATATGCCAGGGCTTGTGATACCGCAGCACTAATTGCGGAGGCTTCTTTAACCTTTGTCGTTCCGCGGCTTGATCCCCCACGAGCAGGTTTAACAAATAGCGGAAAAGTTAAGTGAGAAGTATCAATCGGTGAATTGGCTTTGACCGTAATCCCTGGTGCGACATGTAAGCCATGGGCAGCGAAGATTGGTTTAGCAAAACTTTTATCCATAGCCACGGCACTTGCAAGTACT
>CAIVOW010000238.1 GCA_903907665.1 uncultured Actinomycetes bacterium
CGGCAAAACCTTCAGGACCAGTACAAGCGTTAGCACCGCCGCTATTTAGAATTACAGCGCTAATTTCATTATCTTTAACAACTTGCCTGGACCACGTTACCGGAGCAGCCACAACCTGATTTGATGTAAAAACAGCAGTCCCATATTTCAAAGGACCATCATTTATGATAAGTGCGAGATCCCGCTTTCCAGAACTTTTAATCCCAGCGGCAATTCCAGCACCTCTAAAACCCTGTGGAAGTTTTGCCATCAACGTACTCCTTGATTTGTAAGCCCTAGATTCTCTGGAAAACCGCACATAATGTTTGCATTCTGAATTGCCTGCGAGGCGGCGCCCTTACCTAAGTTATCGATAGCTATTGAAATAATTAATCTATTAGTGTGAGAATCCACTGCAACTTGAATCTGCGCGGCGTTACTTCCAGTGACCGCCGCTGTCTGTGGCATTTGCCCAACTGGCAGCAAGTGGACGAACTCCTCGTCATCAAACACCCCACCATAAATTTCATGGACCTTTTCTGTAGTGATGGGTGAAACTAGACAGGCGGTAATTGTCGCCAGAATCCCTCGTGGCATAGGCGCCAATATAGGCGTGAAGCTAATCTTTACACTGCGTCCTGAAATTTTCTCTAACGCCTGCTCAATCTCAGGTGTGTGTTGATGCACTCCCCCAAATTTGTAGGATGTCAGTGAATTATTAGTTTCACTAGCACTGAGTGAGATCTTTGATGACCTACCTGCTCCCGTGGTTCCAGATGCAGCTACAACCACAATATCTTCTGAATGAATCAGGCCATGAGTAATCGCCGGTAGCGTGCCTAACGTGATAGCAGTTGCATAACAACCGGGATTTGCGACTTGTGAAGACTCTGCAATCAGAGCGCGGCTACCAGGTACTTCAGGTAGTCCGTACGGTAAAGATCCAGCGTGTGGTCCACCATAATACTTTTCCCATTGCTCTGAACTTTCTAATCGAAAATCTGCGCCCAGATCAACCACTCTAATTTGCGCAGGTATCTGAGATATCCAGTCTGCTGACGAACCATGCGGGAGAGCAAAAAAGATGAGATCACACCTTTTCATGGCATCAAGATTTGTGTCCTCAAATTTCTGGCCAACGAATTGAAGAAGTTGAGGGTGAATAGACGTAACTAATTCTCCGGCGTTTGACGCTGCAGCTAAATATTCAATTTCGAATTTGGGATGGCTTGAAACCAATCTTGCCAATTCGCCGCCCGAATATCCGCTCGCACCAACAATCCCAATTTTCATGATGCAACCATAAACCAATCCGCATATTTATGCAATTTTATGAATAAATATGCACCTTTATGTCCGAACCTTGGCACCCCATTGTGATTCGGCTTTGGCAGCGGCTGCTTCTTTGTACCCAGTGACTTCGGCTGCCGTGAGAGTTCTATCGCTGGCTCTAAACACTAACGAGAAAGCAAGTGAAACCTTGCCCTCTCCCACTGCCTCATAACGATCAAACAGTGTGATGGATTCCAACAAATCCCCCGCTCCATCCACCAGTGACTTCTGTAGATCTTGGGCACTGACGGATGCATCAACTACTAAGGCTAAATCTTGTATCGCTGCAGGCATCGAAACAATTGGGTCTGGTGTCACTCTGGGCGATGCAGGTAGGGCATCGAGATTAATACTCCATGCAGCCGAACGCGCAGGCAGTCCAAATTCAGTTACAACCCGTGGGTGTAATTCTCCAGCATGCGCCACTGCGATTCCATCGACAAAAAACTCAGCACAGCGGCCAGGATGCCACGGTGCTAAATCAGATCTCTTAACGTTCCACGATAAATTCAGTGCCCTTAAGATAATTTCGACCTCGGCTACTGCATCGCTCCATTCATAATTGCGTGCTTTGCCTCGCCATGATTCTGTAGAAACTTTTCCGACCTGTACGCCGCATAAGAAATTTAGCTGGGTAGGAACCGAATCAAAAATTGTGGCGATATCCTCGGGCGATGGACGTACTCCAATGGCTGGGAAAAGTCCCGGCGATAAATCGATGCTCTTTCTAAACATCAGGCCCATTTCAAATATCGAAAAGTCCTTAAATCCTCGTCCATAATTTCGACGAGCCGCATCCAATAGCCCAGGCAAAAGGTGTGGCCGCAAAAGCGGTTGATCCTCAGACATTGGATTTGCGATGCGATATGACGCAGCCCGCAATCCTTCAAAACCCATCCGAGTAAGTAAATCTTCATTTACAAAAGGAAAAGTCATAACCTCTGTATAGCCTCGCGAAACTAAGGACTGGGCTAATACTCTTCGTCGCTTCTGAGAGGAAGTTAGCTCCGCTGAAGTTCTGCGCGGCGGAAGAACAGAGGGAATTTTGTCATAACCGATATTGCGGGCGACCTCTTCAGTGAGATCTGCAGGTGAGAGCAGCTCGACTCGCCAGGACGGTGGGTCGACATAAAAGATTCCATCTTTAATCTCTACATCGCAGCCTACGAGCTCCAGTTTCTCTTTTACGACCTCAGGTGAAATATCGAATCCAATACGCGCACCGACGTATGTTGGATCCAACTTAATAATAGGTAAATAACTTGGTTCACCTTGGGTCGATGTTCCCACATACGTTGCGCCACTATGTTCGACAAGAAGCGCAGCCGCTCTAGCAGAGGCGAATTCGGCGAGAGAAGGATCAACGCCGCGTTCTAGTCGGCGTGAGGCTTCAGTAGAAAGTTTATGTTTTCTAGAATTCTTAGCGATCGATATTTGATCAAAACGAACGGCTTCAACAGCAATTCGTTTTGTTGACGATGTAATTTCTGAATCTAGTCCACCCATTGTTCCAGCAAGTGCAAGCACGTTCTTGGCATCTGCGACAACTAAGTCATCTTGATTCAAGGCTCTTTCTTGCCCATCTAGAGTCTTTAAAGATTTGCTCATACCAGCTCTTCGAATCTCCAAGTACCCGCTAATCTGATCAGCATCGAAAGCGTGCAGCGGTTGACCGAGTTCCATCATCACATAATTTGTCAC
>CAIVOW010000239.1 GCA_903907665.1 uncultured Actinomycetes bacterium
ACGGCATGACCCCGCTGATCCAGTCAGCTATCCGCCTGAATGAAATCTACAAATCCCTCACGACCGGGGGATTCACCGAAGACCAAGCCCTTTCACTAATCGCAAAGATGACGAGACCTAATGAATAGAAAATGCCCTCATTGCGACTCTTCGGAGGGTGTTCGCAAAATAATTTGGGGCGAGCCTATGGGCGAACCAGACCCTAGCAAGTATGTTCTTGGTGGCTGCGTGGTCTTTGATGATTCGCCGAATTACAGGTGCCTAACGTGCGGCCTCGAGTTTAATCGTGAGAGCAGATTCGTAATGTCTAGCTCTGAAGGAATCAACATCTTGTGTCAAAACTGTGACACTTTCATCCCGGCCAAGGATTTTCCACAGGACCATGAGTGCGTTAAAAAACCAAGTCCTTGGGATAACTACTGACTCTAGTTCAAATCCACTTAATCCGTTAACATTCAACTCGAGAAAAAAAGTTAAGTAACCCATAAAGGCGGTAGCTAAATTGGCAATGGAAATCAAATTTCTTAAAAAGACACCCGTTCGAGATGTTTGGAGACGGGAAGATTCTGATTTTACGCCTTGGCTAGCTGCACAAGAACCTCTAACAAAACTCTTTGAAGAATGCGGAATGGGCATTGGGGAAGTAGATGCAGAAACGCAAATTGCTCAAGAAGTTTTAATCCCTGGTGTAGGAAGGCGTCTAGATATATTGGTGACACTTTCCGATGGAAATAAAATAGCAATTGAAAATCAATTTAGCGGCCTAGATCACGATCACTTGACCCGCGCCTTGGCTTACGCTGTTGGCCTTGAAGTAACTACGGTCATTATCGTTGCTGAGTTCCACAAACCGGAGTTTTGTGCTGTAGTCAGTTATCTTAATTCGGCCGCCTCTGTTTATGAGCATGGAATCAAATTCTTCCTTGTTCAGGTGGATGTATTAAGTGCTGATGGCTCCGAAAATGTCCACCCTAACTTTAAGTTAATTGTGGGCCCAGACGAGTGGCGTGCTGCGATTGAAATGAGCGACGCAAGCAACCATAAAGCGGAAGCATCCTCGCAAATTTATGACTATCACGACGAAGTGCTGCCCTATCTACGAAATGCAACGGGGCTATTTGCAAACGTAACTCCGAGCAAAAATTATTGGAAGGCAAGCAGTCTAGGTTTGGCTGGTGTTCAGCTAGTAATTGCTTGCGCAAAGGAGTACTCCACTCTTCAAATCTGGCTCTTTAAGTCGGGCGTGCCAGAATTCAACAAAATGGCTTTTGAAATACTAAGTACCCATAAAGCATCAATCGAGCAGGAACTGAGCCCACAAGTGATTGACTGGCGTAATAATGAAACTACAGCTCTGCTTGAAATTAGAATCGATGGTATCGGCTATCGCACCGAACGCAGTGAGCAGGATTTAAACGCCCTTGCGAGCCTTGCAGCTCGAATGGCAGATGTAGCCAAGAAGTATGTTCCTGAGATTAAAGATGAGGCAACTTTAAGAGGACTTTGATTAGGGTGCCCGGTGATTAAGAGTTAGCGGTCAAATTCTCGCTAGCGGGTCTATATGTAGTTTTGTGATGACTCTACACGCTAAAACTGACAGAAGCCACCCCTTTTAAACATCTACGTTGCTCCTGGGTTGCTCCCAGCGAGGATGTCAGTGCTCTTTGTTTTACTACGGATAATGGGGAGGACTAGTACTTCTGAGGCCGGATACCT
>CAIVOW010000240.1 GCA_903907665.1 uncultured Actinomycetes bacterium
AGTGACGCGGCTATTTCTCGTGCCATTCCTCGCAGGCTAAGGGCATAGCCTCGATCTGGATTGACGGCAACGTCGAAAATCGTGTCGCTAATTTCCAGCAGCCTGACTGCGTCTTCACCGGGAGTAGCTGAATCTGGCGGCAATACGATAATTCCCGAGTGCTCATCACTGATACCCAGTTCTTTTGCAGAGCAAATCATTCCATCAGATGTATGTCCATAAGTCTGGCGCGCGGCGATACTAAAATCACCGGGCAGTACCGCCCCCGGAAGAGCTACAACTACTAGATCAGCAAGATCAAAATTAGTAGCTCCACAAATAACATAACGAGTTGATTTCTCTCCACAGTCCAGTCCAACATAACGTATTGGTTTCTTCTGACCCTCAACTGCTTCAATTGAAAGAACCTTTCCAACAACAAGCGGACCAGTTACATCAGCTCCTTGGACAATTATCTCTTCAACTTCAAAACCTACGCGAACCAGCGCAGCAGCAATCTCTTCATCAGTAATTGTTTCTGGCAAAATTACAAATTCTTGAATCCAGGACCGTGGCGCACGCATTACAACCCCAATCCAAATGAACGACTAAAGCGGATGTCACCTTCGACAATATCGTGCATATCCTTTATGCCCTGACGAACCATGAGTGTTCGTTCTAGACCCATTCCGAAAGCAAAACCACTAAAGACACTGGTATCAAGTCCAGCAGTTTCTAGAACACGTGGATTTACCATTCCGCATCCGCCCCACTCGATCCATCGATTGTTGAACCACACATCAACTTCTGCGCTTGGTTCGGTGAATGGAAAGAATGATGGTCGAAGTCGAGTCACTGCCTGTGCTCCGAACATCTTCATGGCGAAATCATCAAGCGCGCCTTTCAAATGAGCCATCGTTATGCCCTGATCTACAACTAAGCCTTCGACCTGATTGAATACCGGGCTATGCGTTGCATCTAGTTCATCGGCTCTATATGTACGACCTGGTGAGACGATATAGATAGGAGGTTTTTGTGTCAGCAGAGTGCGCATCTGTACGGGAGATGTATGAGTTCTTAGTACTAATCCTGATTCAAGTGGCTCAATGAAAAATGTATCTTGCATCGTTCTAGCAGGATGGTCTGTTGGAATGTTAAGCGAATCGAAATTGAGCCAACCAGCTTCTAGCTCAGGACCTTCGGCAATTGAATATCCAAGACTGAGGAAATAGTCGGAGACTTCATTTTTAATCACCGTTAGCGGATGAAGGCCACCGATGTGCGAATTACTCGCGGGAAGAGTTACATCAACCACCTCTTCAATAAGAACCTGTGCATCTCGAGCCATCTCAAGTGATGTTTGCTGATTAGCAAATGCAACGCTGATTGAAGACTTTGCTTCGCCAAGGATTTTGCCGAATTCTGCTCGTTGCGCTGGATCTAACTGTCCTAGACCTTGATTCAACTTAGCGATTGGAGACTTATCTCCGACGTGTTCTATTTTTACTTCTTTGAGTTGATTTAGATCCCTAGCCCCGTTAATTGCCCCAAGGGCTTGCTTGGTAGCCAGTTCGATGGCAGCGACTGTCAGGGTCATAATGATGGAATCTTACTCAAAACCTAATGAGATACGTGGAACATTGCTATCGCCGCCGCGCTTGCAACGTTGAAACTTTCGGCAAAACCTTTCATGGGGATGGAAACTGTTTTAACTCCCTCTGTGAGTTCGGGAAGCTCGGGCAAACCTCGTGCCTCATTTCCGAAAATCAAAATGACCTCATCTGTTACCTGAATATCGAGGAGGGATGTCTCTCCGGTACCGTAAAAAGCTAAGATAGATTTGCCAGCCCCCCACTCAACAATTGATTCGAGTGCAATTCCTTCAACAACCGGTATGTGCCATAAGGAACCAGCTGTTGAACGAACAACTTTAGGACTAAATATGTCAACACTTAAATCAGAGAATATAACTGCATCGAATCCGCATGCGTCAGCCGTTCGTATTGCAGTACCTGCATTACCTGGATCCTGAAGTTGCCAAAAGTATGCAATTTTCTTTGTCTTGCCGATAGAAGCAAGGGAGGAGAGATCATGTGGCATGTACTTGCAAAGAGCCAAGACCCCCTGAGGTGACTGAGTATCGGTCATCGCATTCATGACCGCATCGCTTACATTTACTACATCGTGATCGCCTATTTCGCGTGGAAATTCACTCTCGAGCTTTAACCGTCCCTCAGCAGTTACGAATATCTTCTGAATATGAGGGGCAAACTCAGTCTTTGGACGTAACGCACTTCGTATGGATTGCATTCCATCTGCAACGAAAACGTGATCAGTATTGCGAATCTTCTTCCCACGAGAACCCAAAAGAGCCTTCACTCGCTCTACCTGAGGCGAATGAAGGCTCGTAACTTCTTGGTTGGTCATCTTGAGTTATCTAGAAGTAGCCAGTAACGGAAACTTTTAGACGGTGACGTGTTTGCGTGCAACTTCAACGAGCGCTGCGAATGCTGCAGGATCGTTTGTAGCAAGCTCAGATAGCAGGCGACGGTCAACTTCAACGCCGGCTTCCTTGAGACCTTGGATGAAACGGTTGTATGTCATGCCGTGTGCGCGCACACCAGCATTGATACGTTGAATCCATAGTCTGCGGAAATCGCCTTTCTTATCCTTACGGTGATCAAAGGCATAAACCATTGAGTGGGTAACTTGTTCCTTCGCCTTTGAGAAAAGACGTGAACGTTGTCCACGATAACCAGAGGCACGCTCTAGTGTTGTACGGCGCTTTTTCGCCGCATGCATACCGCGCTTTACTCTTGCCATTTTTCGCTACCCCTTACTTCAAACCAAGCATGCGCTTGGCTGTAAATGCTGATGGAGCCTTCGCAACGCCATCTTTACTCAAACGTCGTGTGACGCGAGAAGACTTGCGTTCCAAAAGGTGGCGCTTTCCTGCGCGCTCGTGCATGACTTTACCTGTGCCAGTAAGGCGGAAGGTTTTCTTCGCCCCACTGTGGGTTTTCATCTTTGGCATCTGTATCTCCTGTCTTAACTGAGTGGCTCGTTACTGAGCTACTTCAGTTTCCTTCTCAGTACTGATTTCCACAGTATCTGAAGCCTGTTGTGGTGCAACTACCTTTTCCGTTTTGGATTCCGTTTTGGATTCCGTTTTCTTTTCGGTCTTTTTCTGAGTGGCCTTCTTTACAGTCGGACCCAAAACCATTGTCATACTACGTCCCTCTTTTTTAGGGGCGAATTCAACAATTGCTAACTCAGTAAGTTCCTCAGCAAGTTTCATCAAAAGACGGTAACCCATCTCTGGACGAGTTTGCTCTCTTCCACGGAATTGAACAGTTACCTTGACCTTATCTCCACCCTTGAGAAACTTCTCAATGTGATTACGTTTGGTTTCGTAATCATGGGGTTCGATTTTTAGTCCAAGTCGCATCTCTTTCACAACGATATGAGTTTGGTTCTGTCGTGCCTCGCGTACTTTTTGTGCTAGCTCGTACTTATATTTTCCGAAATCCATCACTTTGCACACTGGCGGATTGGCATCTGGTGAAATCTCAACAAGGTCTAAACCAACTTCATCAGCCATTTGCATAGCTGTGTCAATGTCGACAATACCGATTTGCTCACCTGAATAACCAATCAAACGAACTTGTGGAACACGAATTCGATCGTTGATTCGTAAATCTGCGCTGATAACTGCAACCTTTCCGTAATTAAAGATGAAAGAACTTTTTACAGGTGGATTCGCCGCAGAATACGTCGCACCCTAAGGCGCAACACACTTCCCATTCAAACCCCTGCTTCTTAGCTTCAGGGTCTTACGGGTCTTGACCAGATTATTCG
>CAIVOW010000241.1 GCA_903907665.1 uncultured Actinomycetes bacterium
CTTGGACCTCTTGGTCTACCAGTAACTCACGACGAGACCTCAATTACCGTTAACGGTAAGACTATTCGCGTTTTCGCTGAACGCGATCCTGCGGCTCTTCCCTGGGGAGAGGTAAAGGCTGACATTGTAATTGAATCAACAGGATTTTTCACTAAGGCGGCCGATGCTAAGAAGCACATTGCTGCTGGAGCTAAGAAAGTAATCATTTCAGCGCCTGCCTCCGATGAGGACATCACAATCGTCATGGGCGTCAATCACGAGAAGTACGATGCCGCTACGCACAATGTGATCTCGAATGCATCTTGCACAACAAACTGTCTTGCTCCTATGGCTAAGGTCTTGGATGATGAATTTGGCATTGTTAAGGGTTTGATGACAACTATCCACGCTTACACAAATGATCAATCATTACAGGATCAGCCTCACAAGGATTTGCGCCGTGCCCGTGCTGGCGCCCTATCAATGATTCCTACATCGACGGGAGCTGCAAAAGCAATTAGCTTGGTATTGCCAGCGCTCAAGGGAAAACTTGATGGATATGCAATGCGTGTTCCAGTACCTACAGGTTCAGCAACAGATTTAACTGTTGAACTTGCAAAGGAAGTAACAGCCGATCAAATTAATGCAGCAATGAAAAAGGCGGCCGAAGGGTCACTCAAGGGTTATCTACGTTATACAGAGGATGAGATCGTTTCTGCAGATATTGTCACTGATCCAGCCTCTTGTATCTTTGACGCAGGTCTGACGAAGGTCATCGGAAATCAAGTGAAAGTCCTTGGTTGGTATGACAACGAGTGGGGTTATTCAAATCGCCTCGTTGATTTAGTCGGCTTTGTCGGCGCCAAACTCTGACCGTTGATCAATTTTCCAAGCGATAAAGGGTACTAGCTCATGAACGTGGTTTCACTGGAGTCCATTAACGTAAAAGCAAAACGGGTTCTGTTGCGCTGCGATCTAAATGTACCCATTAAAGATGGAGAGATTAAGGATGATGGACGAATTCGCGCCTCTCTTCCAACAATTCAATATTTGTTGGATCAAGGCGCGTCCATTGTTATTACAGCTCACCTTGGGCGTCCAAAAGGTGAGCGTAAACCTGAACTCTCCCTTGCCCCAGTTGCGATTCGCTTAGAAGAGCTTTTGGGAAGAAAGGTTATTTTTTCATCAGAAATAATTGATGCCAAGGTATCGCAGATACAGCCTGGTGAAATAGTGCTGCTAGAAAACATTCGCTATGAAGCGGCTGAGACAAGTAAGGACGAAGCCGAGAGATTAGTTCTTGCGCGAGTTCTCGCCTCTTATGCCGATGTATTTGTATCTGATGGATTTGGCGCCGTACACCGTAAACATGCTTCTGTTTATGACGTGGCAACTTTGTTACCACATGCAGCAGGGTATCTAGTAGCGGCGGAAGTAGAAGTTTTAAAGAAGCTAACTCTTGATCCGGCTCGACCATATGGGGTAGTTCTTGGAGGAGCTAAAGTTTCAGATAAAATTGGAGTCATCTCCAACCTCCTAGATAAAGTAAACGTTTTAGCAATTGGCGGCGGTATGCTCTTTACTTTTCTAGCTGCCCAAGGTTATGAAATAGGAAAGTCACTTGTTGAAGTCGATCTCATTCCTACAGTTAAAGAACTCCTTGCGCGAGCAGAAAAACTTGGCGTGAAGTTACTACTACCTACTGACATCGTTGTTGCGCCAGAATTCGCAATTGACGCCAAACCAACTCTTGTACCAGCAAGTGAAATTCCTAGCGATCAAATGGGACTCGATATTGGGCCTGAGAGTGCCAATACTTTCGCCACAGCGATTTTGGAATGCGAAACAGTTTTCTGGAATGGCCCGATGGGGGTATTTGAATTTCCTAATTTTGCTTATGGAACAAGGGTCATAGCCAAGGCGCTATCAGAAATTAAGGGATTATCGGTGGTCGGGGGAGGAGATTCGGCTGCGGCAGTTCGAGCGCTTGGTTTCGCAGATTCAGCCTTTGGTTACATCTCAACTGGGGGCGGTGCTTCCCTTGAGTACCTAGAAGGCAAGGATCTTCCTGGCATAATCGTTCTACAATAATTTTCACACGCTAGGATTTTCACATACTGGTATTTTGCTCTAACAATCCGTAAAAGAGGAGTAAGAAATGCGTAAGCCACTTATCGCTGGAAACTGGAAGATGAATTTAAATCATCTCGAAGCCATTGCAGTGACCCAGAAGCTTTCCTACTCCCTTGAGGATAAGGATTTTGATGCTGTGGATGTTTGCGTGATTCCACCATATACAGATATTCGTTCTGTGCAGACTCTTATTGATGGTGATCGTCTACGACTCACCTATGGAGCTCAAGACCTTTCTCCGGACGTTTCTGGGGCATTTACAGGTGATATATCTGGCGGCATGCTTCACAAACTCGGATGTACGTATGTTGTAGTGGGGCATTCGGAGCGACGAGCGATTCATGCTGAAACCGATGCGATCGTAAACAAGAAAATTAAGGCCGCAATTGCTAATGAACTCACTCCGATATTTTGTGTTGGAGAAGAGCTTGCTATTCGCGAGGCAGGTACACATGTTCAACACGTACTTTCTCAGATTAAGAATGGGCTACAAGGATTTCATAAGCCCGATTTGAAAAAGATCGTCTTTGCATATGAGCCGGTATGGGCAATTGGTACTGGTAAAACAGCGACCCCGGAAGATGCGCAGGAAGTTTGCGCCGCCATCCGCGCTGAACTGGTAAAAATAGGTAGTGATGAGATTGCCCAAGCAGCAAAGATTCTCTACGGTGGATCGGTAAAGTCTTCTAATATCCTGGAAATCATGAAAAAAGAGGATGTCGACGGTGCCCTTGTGGGCGGGGCCAGCCTAGATCCGGAAGAATTTGCACGTATTTGTAAGTTTCATAGGTTCTCCTAAGGTCAGAAGAGTTGCCCCCTTGGGGTCTGGGGTATCCTTCTCGCGTTGTCCTGTTTTCAGGTCTGCTCTTGGAGCTATCTTGTTAAACGTTTGCTTAATCTAGTTTGGAGATTTGGAGATATCGTGGTTCTAACTCTTTCAATTGTGTTGGTAATTACCAGCATCTTGATGGTTCTTTTGGTTCTCTTGCATAAAGGCAAGGGCAGCGGTCTTTCTGATCTCTTCGGTGGTGGCGTCTCCTCTAATTACGGTGGATCCTCAGTCGTTGAGCGAAATCTAGATCGCATCACAATTGTCGTGGGTGGTCTTTGGTTTGCCGGAGTTGTAGCGCTCTCCTTAGTTCTCAAGAAGTAGTTTTCTTTTCTAACCTGAAGGAGTAAGTAATGGCTGGAAGTGCAATTCGCGGTAGCCGTGTCGGCGCTGGACCAATGGGTGAAGCTGAACGCGGTGAAGCAATCGGACGTTTTCGCGTCTCGTATTGGTGTGCGAATGGACATGAGACTCGTCCATCATTTGCTGAGGATGGAACTGTTCAGATTCCTGCAGAGTGGGATTGTCCACGCTGTGGATACCCAGCAGGGTTAGATAAGAACAAGCCACCTCTGCCAGTCAAGAATGAGCCGTACAAAACTCACCTTGCTTATGTAAAAGAGCGTAGAACAGAAGCTGAAGCAACAAAAATACTTGCAGATGCTTTGGCGCACTTACGCGGCGAAGATTAATTAAAACGTACTAAAAATCTCTTTTAACTCTCGAATTCCCGCACTTCGGTTCTTAAGATGGAATCGAATGAGCGGGAATTTTCTTTCCAGGAGCGCTTCGCCATCACCTAGCGCTTGCGCCATCAGCAAAGTATGAAAACTATATTCTTGCCCAGGAATTTCTATATCTTGTGAGTTCTCACCAGTTATTTGGATGAATGCCCCATTCTGTACTCCACCCTTATGGTATTGCCCAGTTGAGTGCAAGAAACGTGGCCCCCATCCGAAACTAGTTCCAGCGCCAGATCCTTTTGCCACACTAGAGCGAAGATCAGTAACAGCATCATCGATTCCACGCGCTAGATAGGCCATGATGGCAATGTAATGCGGAGTAGTCGCGTAAAGCTGGCGTATCTGTTCTGTTAAATCTCCTCCAGAAAATTTAGAGAAGACCTGAACATTTTCACTTTCAAAAACCGGAGTGAGAACCGGAACACGATTCTGCCATGTGTTTAGCAAGGCAAGGGCGCGGATTTTTGCTTCGGTTACATTTGGTTGATCAAATGGATTAATCTGCATTGGAATCGCAACAAGCGCGGTCACCCATTCCCAAAGGATGAACTGTTCACCCAGGCTACCTTCAACGACTAAATCAACGTTATCTTTTTCCGAAAGTGAAAAGGCAATTTTCAAGGCATCGGCGGAAACTGGAGCAGAAGCGTTCTCCAGTGCTATCGGCAGAAAGCCTTTTTCCTCTTTGCCTGTTGATTCCGCTATGAGCTGCTCAATCCAATCCGAGAGACCTGGGACATTTGAATCATGATCAGAGAAGGCAATAATTTGTTTCTTACTTTCCAATATGAGAGTTGCTATCTCGACCGCCGCAGACGCAATCAGGGTAAAAGAATCAGCCGCGCGAGCTGCATCGGAAAGTAAAGTCGCGACATCAATCCCAATGGCCGCAGCTGGAACTAGACCAAAAGCGCTAAGTACGCTGAACCTGCCGCCAACATCTGGATCTGCGTTGATAACAAAATATCCATCTGCCCTTGATTGAATATCAAAGGGCGAGCCGGGGTCGGTAATGATGATGAAATGATTCTTTGGGTCCAGTCCAGCATCGAGTAGCTTCTTCGTGAAATATGCTTTTTGTGATGCGGTCTCGGCGGTAGATCCAGATTTAGATCCAACTATTATTGCAACGTGTGAAAGATCTGGGGGAGTCGCAGCGGATACTTGGTCTGGATCTGTTGAATCTAGAATCGTTAGAACTTTTGAGTACGTCTTGGCCAGCACCTCAGGTCCAAGGGAAGAACCCCCCATTCCGGCTAGAACAAACTGCTGTAGCGCATTTTCCTTAATCCATTGCTGCATTCGCGCTAGTTCAGGAAGGAGCGCAAGACTTGTTGTTGGTAGACCGACCCAATTGAGCCGGACCGCGCTTTCAGCTTCGGCAGCTTTGCCCCAAAGAGTAAAATCTTTTGCGGCAAGCTTTGGAGCTGCCAGGAGAAGTTGCTTATAAATTTCACTTTCCCGGTCAGCGGGTTTTTTACGCGTAAGTGAAATACTCATTCTTGGACCGCATGAATGTTGCCGAGAAGCTCTTCCCATGCCTTTTCAAATTTTGCCACACCATCATCTTCAAGGAAATTAACAACAGAATTAAAATCTATTCCAGCCGCAGCGAGGTCATCAAATATTTGCTGGGCTTTTGAGATAGCCGGTGTAATTGTGTCTCCATCGATGATTCCATGCTTGCGAACTTCATCCAGAGTTGCTTCGGGCATCGTGTTGACACAATGAGGCGCGACTAATTCGGCAACATATCTAGTCGAGTCATAAGCCTTATCCTTCACGCCCGTCGATGCCCATAGTGGCCTTTGCATATTTGCTCCACGTAGAGCTAGTTTTGACCAACGCTGCGAGCCAACCACTTTCAGATAAGCCTCGTAGGCTAAAACGGCGTTAGCAATTGCTGCGCATCCTCTCAATCGATGATTGGGAGATATAGCATCTAGCTTCTTATCAATATCGGCATCAATGCGGCTTACGAAGAAAGAGGCCACTGAATGGATACCCGTTACTGAAAGTGCGTTTGCCAAGCGACGCTCGATGCCTCGCATGTATGAATCCATAACAGCCTGATAACGCTCCACCGAGAAAATGAGAGTGACGTTGACGCTAATGCCTTGAGCCGTTAACTCTTCAATGGCCGGAAGTCCATCTAGGGTTGCCGGAACTTTGATAAGTACGTTGGGGCGATTTACCAGCGCATGTAAAAACTTTGCTTGCGATATTGTTTCAGTGGTGTTGTACGCCAAACGCGGATCCACTTCGATGCTGACTCTGCCGTCAATCTGGTTACTTTCTAAGAAGGTAGGCATGAATAGATCGCAGGCGCTTCGCACATCTGACGTTGTTAACTCTGTAACAATATCAATCGTCGAAAGTCCTTCAGACTTTAGGGCGAGAATATCTTCCCTGTATAGCGTCGAACCAGATATCGCTGCTGAGAAAATACTTGGATTAGTGGTGACGCCTACAACATGGGAGTCATCTATCAATGCACTAAGTGAGCCACTTTGTAGTCGTTCACGAGATAAATCATCGAGCCAAATCGAGACTCCTGCTTCTGATAAGTCTGATAACGAGGTAGACATCATTTGCCAACTTTCTTAATCGAATGAAGAGCGGCATTAGCTACGTTTTCAGGAGTGAATCCAAATTCTTTGAAGAGAACATCCGCGCTGGCTGATGCCCCGAAGTGCTCAAGTGATATTGCTACACCGGCATCTCCGATTAACTCGCGCCAACCCATTGCAATACCTGCTTCGATTGAGACTCGAGCCTTGATACTCGAAGGAAGTACGGAATTTCGATACTCGGGTGTTTGTTCTGCAAACCACTCAAGGCAAGGCGCACTTACGACGCGAGCATGCACCTTTTTCGCTGCAAGCAGTTTTTGCGCAGCTAGAGCAAGTTGGACTTCAGAACCCGTCGCAATGAGGATGACATCTGGCTTAGCAGCAGAATCGGAAAGTATGTAAGCACCAAAGGCAACACCTTCGGCTGAGGTGAATATCGTCCGATCTAAGACCGGCAAGTTTTGCCGGGAGAGTGCAAAGCCAGCAGGTTTGCGGCGCTTGATGACTTCACGCCAAGCAATCGCAGTCTCGTTGGCATCTGCTGGCCTAATAACGGAAAAATTCGGAATTGCACGTAGGGCGGCCACGTGTTCAACCGGCTGATGAGTTGGGCCATCTTCACCTAATCCCACCGAATCATGAGTCC
>CAIVOW010000242.1 GCA_903907665.1 uncultured Actinomycetes bacterium
AGTATAAGTTCCAATCTCCACAACATTCTTCGATCCACTAACTTTGATGAGGGCGTTCAATAACCTATAATGCTCGCCAGGAAAAACATTGAGGAATTGGCTGTCCGGCAACCCTCTTTTGCCACAAATCAACTCAATATTGGCCGCAAGTTTTATTGCATCAGCCATCATATTAATTAAAAAACGAGACGGGTTCGCATCTTCTTTGGAATATATCAGAGATGGTTCGTAATGTCTTATCTTGGATTTTCTGAGAACCTTTCTTGCCGTGTAGCGATAAAGATTTCTGGCTTGAGCAAGGTCTTCTAAAAAGGCATCGAGTATATTTTTATCCATCGTAAAATCTCAGTAAATTATGGCGAACATTTATCGTTTTAAAAATGTATTTTTCGACGAATTAAAATCAAGCTCAACTAGTTTGAGAGAGCCGCTTCATTCGGCGGTCCTACACGCGACGGTAAGTAAAAAAACTTATAAAACCAAACTGAAGCCGTTGAACTCTATTCCCACTCAGATGTTAACGAGAGAAGAAATTCAAATGAAATTAACGCATTGGCGCGCCTTGCACAATTTGATGCCATGAAAAATACCATATTCATTAGTTAGTAAAAATTCGCAACCAACATTCAGTCTGAGCAAATGCGATCAACCTCGCACTCTTAGACTTCTATTCACATCAATCAACCACGAACTAATGGCCACTGGCGCGCAGTGTGAACCAGGGCCAGCATCCATTCGGTTTCGCCGCTGATTTCGTACACCAGGCGATAGCTTTCATGTGGAATCAGCTCACGGGTCCCTTGAATTTTCCCTGGCCGCCCTAGCTTCGGGTGATCGGCAAGCCTTACGGCCGAATCACTGAAAAGCTCATCCATACAAGCAGCCGTTCGCGGGTTGTCGGCCGCTATGTAGTTCCAAACGTCAACGCGATCTTGCAGCGCTTCAGGCGTCCAAACAACCCTCACGCTTAGCCTGTCACAGCCGTACGCCGTGCAGCAAACATGGCTTCAACTTCATCATTGGAGTGACCAACACCCGTGCGCATCGAAGTGCGACCAGCATCAACCTTGCGACTCAGGAATTCATCATATTCGCGTGCTTCGCGTTGACGCTGGACAAATTCACGCATCAACTCTCGCAAGACCTGAGACGCCGGCCGGTGTGCTGCTTCCGCTTCGGCCATGAAATCGGCGCGCAACTCCGGCTCTAGCTTCATTGTGAAAACGGCTTCCTTGGACATAATGCAGCCCTCTTGAAAAGTACGAATGAAGTATATACGTATTCATCACCACCAGCAACTTCGCAGGATAGCTCCGGCGGGCGTGACGGCCACATAGAGGCCGTCGCGGTCGTTGACTTTGTAGAGCTTGTCCTGTGGCTTGATGTTGCGCAGCTGGGTATCGGTGAGCATGGTATTCGTCCTATCTAGGTTCAAAATACCTTGATAATAATCAGCAGAAAAAAACGTCTTTTCTAATTAAAAATCAAAATTTTACGAATTTTCAATACCATGCCAAGTCTAAAGATCATGGCATGGTATCGCGTGTCTCTCATGGTATCGGCTGAGATAGAACCATCCGCCGTAGCATAAGATAAGCGTACTTGCCGGTGCTTGAAGGTGCCAGCCAGTGCCAGACCAAAAAGCAAAAAAGCCCGCAACGACGCGGGCTTTCGGGGTGTTTCTGCTAATCAATACTTGGTGTTGCCAGACATCAAATCATTCCCACTCAATGGTCGCCGGAGGCTTACTAGAGATATCGTATACCACTCGATTTATTCCTCTGACTTCATTAATAATTCGATTGGAAACTTTAGCCAATAAGCGATGGGGCAACTCTGCCACCTCTGCAGTCATAAAATCAGTGGTTTGTACGGCTCTTAAAGAAACAACATATTC
>CAIVOW010000243.1 GCA_903907665.1 uncultured Actinomycetes bacterium
ACTGCTGCCAAGGGACTGCAATATCCCAACAACGATTTTCGTTCACAATCAATTTCAAAGCAAGCTATTCCATTTTTAGTTCAAGAGACAATTGCTGCAAGTAGTTCAAATATCCAAGGTGTTGGCGGAGCTTCCTATACATCTCAAGGTTGGTATGACTCACTTGTCTCAGCACTAGCTCAGGCCGGGATGAAATGAGTTCACGGGCCAGGGTTCGGGCCCAGATTGAAACTTGGGGCACGATACTTTTTATCGATGTCGCATCGATTTCTGTTGGTGAAGATGAATTAAATCTAGGAATTGAAAAGTGTCGCCAATTCTTTTATTTCGTAGACGATGTATTTAGTACCTACAAACCAGAATCAGAAGTATCACGGCTACGTGCGGGCTCTGTATCTCTCTCAGCATGTTGCTCTGACGTTCACGAAGTATGGGCCGCGTGTGAATATGCGCGAGATGTATCTGATGGTTATTTCGATCCATGGTGTGTTGAAGGCGGTTTTGATCCTTCTGGTTATGTAAAAGGATGGGCTGCAGATAAAGCAATTGATATCTTAAAATCTCATGGTGCCGAAAATATTCAAATTAATTGTGCCGGAGATCTTTCACTTGCCGGTGGATTTGAAAATGGGAAGCCGTGGAATATTGGAATTCGCCATCCTGAAGAAGCGCACACTGTTGTAAAAGTATTCGACATTATGGATGGAGCAATTGCCACATCTGGTACATACGAAAGAGGAGCTCATATTCGTGACCCACATACTGGGCTCATTGCACTTGGAGCGCGCTCTGCAACTGTTTATGGGCCTGATGGAGGTCTAGCTGATGCGCTAGCTACGGCCATGGTGGTCGCGGGCCGGGATGGGGCCTATCTTTTTATGAAGCCTGAGCTAAGTGAATATAACTGCTGGGTGATTGATCGCCATGGTGATCAAGCCTGGTCGCCTCGATGATTTCTGGTTTATCAAGCACGATTTCTAACTAGTCTCAGCCATTCCACAGCGAAATGTCCGGGAATATGTAAGCCTGCTGGCATACGGTGGAGGAATGCGAAAAGTTCCTACCCGTGTTTTGGTCATCAATCTCGTATTAGTTTTGGCAATCGCCGGGGGAGGATTTTGGGGCTACTCGACGTTGCATCCAAAAGCTGCGCCAGTCGCCTTGCAAACAGTGAGCGTTTCACGAGGTGATGTTCAAGCGACCGTCTCGGCTTCTGGCAAAGTAATTAGTCCCGGAGATATCGGTTTAGCACCATTGGTGGCTGGAACACTGAAAACGCTTAATGTAAAAGTTGGCGATCATGTTCGCGCCGGAGAAACACTGGCAACTTTGGATACCACTGCTCTACAAACTGCGGTCACTCAGGCCCTCTCGTCATTAATTACCGCGAAAGCATCAGTTGCTTCTGCTGCTTCACAATTAAACCAAGCACAACTAAGCGTGGATACAGCAAATCAAAATTTCGGAACTCAGCAAGATACAATTACTCAAAATATTGCTACGTATCAGGCCACAGTGGATGCCGCAAAGAAAGCACTCGATGATGCCACCGCTAACCAAGTTTTCAGTGCAAAAAACTATCAACAAAGTATTGACGCAGCCAAAGTTTCGCTAGCTGGGGCACAATTAAATTTCGATAACTACGAAGGACTATATGGTCCCGCTGGAGTTACTGTTTCATTTTGTTCAACTATCGAAACGATAAATTCGAACTGCACACAATTGATGTCGTACAACACAGCGCTAATTAATGCAAAGGCTGCACTAGATAGTGCCATTCAAAATCAGAGCGCATCGCTTTTAAAAGACCAACAAAGTTTGCAGACTCTCCAAACAGCATATAACACCGCACTTTCTAACCAAAAGATTAATCTTGCTAAAGATGCAAATTCGCTCACACCTTTTAGAACTGCAATTACAACCGCGCAGGCAACACTTGATAATTTGAAAGTTACCCAAAATATCGGTTCGACTGAACCAACTCTTGCTCAGTTGCAACAGCAAATTGCGCAAGCCAATTACGATCAAGCGTTAAAAAATGTGGCAGGAGCTGTCGTAAAGGCGCCTGTTTCTGGAGATGTTGCATCGATTTCAACTGCTATTGGAGGAAGCGTAGGAACTGCCTTTACGCAGGCGACGAATACGACCTCAGCAACAGGTTTTATTGTCTTGACCAATACAACCGCGCTTCGCGTATCAGCTAGCTTCTCCGAAGCAGATGCCGCCAAAATTATGGCCGGCCAGGATGCCTCATTTACTTTTGATGCTTTGCCTAATGTCACTGCGACGGGAAAGGTGTTGCAGGTCGATCTTCTCCCAACATCTAGCGGTGGAGTAACCAGCTACGGTGCAACTTTTTCAGTTGATGGAAACGTGCCTGGTCTCAAAGTTGGAATGACATCAACGGCAACAGTAAGTACTGGATTTGCAACTGGCGTGATTCAAGTTGCAGCTCAAGCTGTTACTACTCGAGGCGGCACCAGTTTCGTAAATGTTGTTAGTACAAAAGCTGGAGTTCAAGTCAGTACACCTACTCCGGTAATTGTTGGATTAAAGGGCGATAGTTCAGATGAAATTCAGTCCGGACTTAAGGAAGGTCAGAAAGTAGCGCTTCCTTCCGTCACCCGCACGACCAGCAGTAACGGTTTTGCAGTTGGCGGTGTTCCTGGAGGTGTTAGCGCACTCGCAGGAGCTGGCGGCGGTATTGGCGGCGGGGCTCGTGGTAACGGCTGATGGAGTTAGTTATTGATGTAAAGGGTGCCGTAAAACAATACGGAGTGGGTGATGCGGCAATCTTTGCTCTCGCTGGTGTTGATTTACAAATCCGTCCAGGTGAATATGTTGCGATCATGGGTCCATCAGGTTCCGGTAAATCAACATTGATGAATATCATGGGAGCACTAGATAACTTGACCGCAGGAAAATATTTTCTCGACGGGATAGAGATTGACGCTCTTGATGAAAATGCTCTTGCTGTAGTCCGTGGTAGAAAGATTGGATTTATTTTCCAATCTTTTAATCTCATTCCACGCACCACCGCCCTAGCAAATGTTGAATTGCCATTGGCCTACCAGGGGATTAAAGGCAAAGAGCGACGCAATAGAGCCCTAGCTGCGTTGAAGGTAGTCGGACTTTCAGACCGAGTAAATCACGAACCTACCGAACTATCTGGTGGTCAGCAGCAGCGCGTGGCCGTTGCGCGCGCACTATCCACTCGCCCCTCATTGTTATTGGCCGATGAGCCAACGGGTGCTTTAGATTCTAAATCAACGCATGATTTACTTGATTTATTTGATCAAATTAATGCTGCAGGTCGCACCGTCGTTGTGATTACGCACGAAGATGATGTTGCGGCGCGAGCCAAGCGCGTAGTGCGAATGCGTGATGGAAAAATTATTTCAGATACTGTAAATAAGCCGGCGATGGCATGAGTATCTTCGAAATCATCAGATTCGCCATTAGAGGCCTAAACTCAAATAAACTTCGAACAACTTTGACGACCATGGGCATAGGAATCGGCGTTGCCTCGGTAATCATTTTGCTCGCTTTTGGAAACGGTTCTAGCAAAGCAGTTCAAGCTGGAATCGAAAAGCTAGGGACGAACACGATCACCATCCAATCCAATCGAGGCGGATTTGGTGGTGGTCGCGCTTCCGCTTCCAGAGCTGTTTCATCTAAGCCACTTACAGTGGGAGATGCTGTAGCACTTTCTGATTCAATAACTGCGCCAGATATCAAGCAAGCCGCTCCTGTTGCTAGTACAAATACAACTTGCACTTATGGGACGAATTCCTCGACGCCAGGAACATTTAACGGAACATGGCCAGCTTGGTTTGAAGCTTCGAATACAACGGTTACAAAGGGAACTTATTTCACTAACGAGGATGTGACCGAAGGCCGCCGCGTTGCAGTAATAGGAAATACCATCGTGACGGATCTTTTTACTGGAGTAAATCCAATTGGGCAAGTGATGCGTTGTGGCGGTATTCCATTTACAGTAATTGGTACGACCGAGAAAAAAGGTTCTAACGGATTTCAAGATGGAGATTCCTTAGTTGTTGCGCCATTGACGGCAGTTCAACGCTCATTAACTGGGTATAACAATCTTCAATCGATTGTCGTGCAAGCCAAGTCAGCAAAAGTTCAAGACCTGGCCCAAACTGAGATTAATACAATCATGGATGCTCAACATAAAGTTAAGAATGTAGCCAATCGCGATTATCGAACCCTGAATCAGGCTTCACTTTTGGCAACGACATCATCTAGTAGTTCTGTACTCACTGTTTTGCTCGGAATGATTGCAGGTATCTCGTTGCTGGTTGGCGGCATTGGTATCACCAACATCATGCTGGTAACTGTTATCGAACGTACGCGAGAAATCGGAATTCGCAAAGCAATCGGTGCACCAAAGCGCGCCATCATGACTCAATTCTTGATTGAAGCAACGATATTGAGCTTGGTAGGTGGTTTCCTAGGTGTCGTCGGGGGACTTATAGGTTCTCACTTCAAGATTGTTGGCGTTCAACCAATCATTATTCCCAGTTCTGTTTTCTTAGCTTTTGGAGTGAGCGTCCTTATTGGACTTTTCTTTGGAAGCTATCCAGCATCACGCGCAGCATCCCTACGACCAATTGAGGCACTTCGTTATGAATAACCAGAGTAGTTCATGGATTCCTAATAGTGGCGATGAGAAATCGACCGAAGATTTCGATCTCTTTGCACCTAATACCGAGGATGATCTTCACGCGGTATTAGAAAAAGGTAGTTATAAGTGGACTAATAAGTACACAGCTATTTTTGCAATAGCGTTAGTAGTTGTAACAAGTGCATCTGCAGGCATTTGGTATGGACATCGCTCAACTGCAACAACAGGAATTTCGGGTTTAGCTGGATTTACAGGTGGAGCTTCTGGTATTGGACGAGCAGGGCGCAATGGAAATGGCAGTGCATCCGCATCTGCTTTTGCAACGGGCGCCGGCGCCGCTGGAATTGGTGGTGGCGCAGGATTTGGTGGAGGACGTGGAACACCTGGAACTATTACTTCAATAAAAGGTAAGACCGTAACGATTACGCTGGATTCAGATCCATCCACTCCATTAAAATCTGGCGATACCGTTTCAGTGCGTAACGCAACTGGTGGCGCACCTTCTGCACCTTCTGCACCTTCTGCACTTTCTGCAACTAAAGCAGCATCTTCAGCGACCGCGCCAACCACAGTTCAGACAAGTACGGGAACTGGTCCTGCCGGTTCAGCTGGTCCTGCCGGTTCTGGCCGCGCAGGCGGAATCGCTAGTAATCCAGCTTTCGTTGCTTGTTTGAAAAAAGAGGGTGTCACGATCGCAGAAGGCCAACAACCTGATCGAACAGATCCAAAGATTGCCGCTGCAATGCAGACCTGCTTTGCTTCCATAGGTGGAGGGTTTGGACCCCGTCCTAGCGGAGCGCCAACTCCTTAGGTCTCCTTAGGTCTCCTTAAATCCCCTTAAATCCCCGCAATAAGCCTCAGTAGAGTTCGCTCATGACCACGGGCGGATTTACAAGCGAGCAACTTGAACTTGAAGAGTCAATCCTACTTTTCTCAGAATTTACACCCCTCGATGCTGTTGAACTTGGAGAGATTGCAATGCAGATGGGATTGGATCGATCACTTCCAATTACCATCGAGGTTCGCATGGGCGAATGGGTTGTTTTTCACGCATCACTTCCTGGTTCGACTCAAGACAATGATCGCTGGGTTGCTCGCAAAGCACGAGTAGTTCTCGCAACAGGCCACTCCACAATGTATGAACGAGTGAAAGCCGAAGAAGAAGGTCTGGATTGGTACACCCATTACAACCGTCCCGAAGAGTTGCATGCAATCCATGGCGGTGGGCTTCCAATTAATGTTGCAAGCGGAGGACTTGAAGGAATCTTATTAATCAGCGGATTGCCACAAGTTGAAGATCATTTATTAGGCGTAGAAGTCTTAACAGAATTTTTAGCACGCGCTGGAGAGAAATAGTGACAACTATTTGGACCGCTGGTGAAGTTCTGATTGATTTAATTCCTGGCGCTGCTGGCGCAGAACGTAATCCAATTGTTGGCGGCGGACCAGCAAACACATCAAAAGCGCTTGCAAAATTAGGTTTCGATTCCTATTTTATCGACGGGATCTCAACCGATGAATATGGAGATATTTGTCGCAGAGAGTTGCTCGCCGATGGAGTGAAATTAGATTTTGCGCCCTCCTTAGACCAACCAACCGCGCTTGCCGTTGTGACTCTAGATAGCGCCGGCAGTGCATCTTATGAATTTAAGTTAAATGAGACAGCTACTTTTGCTTTCGATAAATCATGGTTGCCAGATCCCGCCAATCCGCCTGCTGTACTTCACATTGGGACATTGGGCACGTTGATTGAGCCGGGCGCTTCTGCGCTTTATGCCTGGGCCCAAGAAGTCGGCGCTCCGATTGTTTATGATCCCAATATTCGCTCGTCGGTTGAAAGTAACGTAGATAAATATCGTGCCAATGTTATTAAGTGGGCTGCTATATCGAGCGTAGTAAAAATGTCCGATGATGATGCAACGTGGCTTTTTCCTGAGAAGAGTTTGGAT
This sequence comes from uncultured Actinomycetes bacterium, assembly GCA_903907665.1. Next base: position 6,595 of record CAIVOW010000243.1, read on the forward strand.
GCGATTGCTCAAACCTTCCTTGCGATGGGAGTTGAGATAGTGGTCATAACCCTTGGTGCCAAAGGAATAGTAGGTTTTACGAGTCGGGGCAAAGTAAGTGTGCCTGGGGTGAAAGTCGATGTGGTTGATACAGTGGGCGCCGGAGACACAGTCGGTGCGATACTTGTGGAAGCAATTGTTGCTTACGGAATATATAACTTACATGGCGAACAATTAGAGATATCTTTGAAGCGTGCAGCGCAAGCTGCCGCGATTACCTGCAGCCGTGCAGGAGCGAAACCACCCACGAAAGCAGAACTCGACGAATGCTAAACGACAAATGTTAAATATTGACGGACAAGAAATATCTATCGCGATTGATTTAGATCAAGGCGGTCGTTTAGTTTCGCTGCAATGGCGCGATTTAGAATTTGTGCTGCCCCACCGCGGCACGGCAATCAACTGGGGTTGGTATTCGATGGCTCCTTGGGCTGGCCGTATCGCAGATGGAATTTTGATTGACAAGCACGGCAACGAACATATCTTGCCTACAAATGTTGCACCGCCTCATGCCATTCATGGATTAGGACTCATGGGTTCATGGGAAGAAGCTGGCAAAGGCCGTGCTCGCCTTGAACTTCCAGCTCCATACAACGGTGCTTATGTTGATCAGCATTTCGAAATTCTCGATGATGCAGTGAGATGGACGTTGGAGTATGAACCAAATGGTTGCGATCTTCCTGCGTGGCTGGGAATGCATCCGTGGTTTCCACGCGAACTTGGACGTGGTTCAGATGCCGAATTAGAATTTAACGCCGACAAAATGTTTAAGCGCGATGAAGATGGCATTCCGACAGGTGAACTTATTACTCCACTAAGTGAAAATTGGGATGACTGCTTCACCGATATTCGCGGTGTGCCAGAAATTGTATGGGCCGGTGCTGCGCGCGTGAGAATCGAGAGCGATGCTAAGTATTGGGTCGTCTACAACGAAGATACCGAAGGAATTGCAGTAGAACCGCAAACCGCGCCACCAGACGCGGCTAATCTAGGTATTGAGGGGGAGCACTACATTGAAGCGCTCTTTACCTTCAGTGAGGATTTCTAACTAATCTGCAATAATCATGAGATGGAAATAAATCGCGAACATCTAAAGAAGTTAATGGCCAGAGAAGAAGATCGATTCTTAGTGTTGCACCCAAAGTCGGGCCATCTTTTTAAGCAAGCCCAAGAGGTAATGCCCGGCGGAGTTCCAATGTCGTGGATGGCTAAATGGCCGGGGGCTTATCCGCTCTTTGTTGATAGCGCACAAGGAGCACATTTCACAGATGTTGATGGCCATGAGTACGTTGATTTTTGCTTGGGTGATACCGGTTCGATGACAGGACATTCTCCAAAAGCAACAACGGATGCGGTCACCGCACAAATGAAGCGCGGCATTACAGCGATGCTTCCCACAGAAAATGCAGTGATAGTTTCGCAAGACCTGACTAAACGATTTGGTTTACCACTGTGGCAATTTACTGTTTCAGCAACTGATGCCAATCGACATTCCATTCGATATGCGCGCTTAATAACGGGTAAGTCCAAGTTAATTGTTATTGATAAGTGTTATCACGGAAGTGTCGATGAGACTTTTGGAACTTTAGATGAAGCAGGCAACACAGTGATGCGCCCGGGTAATCTTGGCGCTCCAGTTCCGTTAGATGTGACGACTCGAGTGATTGAATTCAACAATTTAGAGGCAATGGAAGCGGCGCTTGCGCACGGTGATGTTGCTGCGATCTTGATGGAACCAGCCATGACTAATATCGGGATTGTTCTTCCAGAAGATGGTTATCTACATGCTGTTGGAGAGCTAGCTAAAAAATATGGCGCAGTATGGATTATTGATGAGACTCATACAATCTCTGCAGGCGCAGGTGGCATGACACACCAGCTTGGGCTAAAGCCGGATATGTTGACTATTGGAAAATCAATTGGTGGTGGAATTCCTACCGGAACCTTTGGAATGACAAAAGCTGTTGCAGATCAAATAGCGGCTAAAGTCATTCGCGAAATTATTGATACTGGTGGAATCGGCTCAACGCTTGCTGGCAATGCACTGTCATTTGCGGCAATGCGTGCAACTCTTTCTGAAGTTCTAAATGCTAAGAATTTCACCCACATGATTGAACTTGGTGATCGATGGTCAGATGGCGTGGATGCTGCTATTGCTGAATTTAAACTTCCTTGGCATTGCTCTCGCCTAGGTGCACGCGGTGAATACTTATTCCAACCAACTGCTCCAAAGACTGGAAAAGAGGCGTCGGATGCTGGTGACTTTGAATTAGAACAGTACGTACATTTGCGCTTACTCAATGATGGTTTCCTCATTACGCCATTTCATAATATGGCGCTGATGTCTCCGGATACAACAATCGAGGATGTTGATAAACACACGGCAGCATTCCGTGCGATGTGTTCTGAATTAGTTGCTGGATAGCTAGTTAGTTAAGCATCTATAAATGCATCCTTGCCAGCATTCGGCAAGGTAAAGCGATAACCAACGTTACGAACAGTTCCGATGATTGCTTCAAACTCAGGGCCTAGCTTGGCGCGCAAGCGGCGGATATGAACATCCACAGTGCGAGTTCCGCCGAAGTAGTCATAACCCCAAATTTCATGCAATAACTGCGCGCGAGTGAAAACACGTCCAGGATGTTGAGCCAGATACTTAAGAAGTTCAAACTCCTTGAATGTTAAATCAAGTGAACGGCCTTTGATTTTTGCTGTGTATGAATTCTCATCGATAATGACATCGCCGGTACGAATTTCACGCGATGAGGGATCGGCAGCTACTAAATCATGTAGTACGCGACCGATTGCGATGCGAATACGAGCATCTACTTCTGCAGGACCCGCAGTATCTAGAATGACGTCACTAACTCCCCAGTCGCTATTAATTGCCGACAATCCACCTTCGGTTGTAATGGCGATTATTGGACAATCAATTCCAGTTGCAACAATGACGCGGGTTAGAGCTTTTGCTGATGGAAGATCGCGGCGAGCGTCAACAAAGAGACATTCAATTTCAGGGATATCAATCAGGATCGAGGCTTCAGCAGGAAGAATTTTCACCTGGTGTTGAAGCAGTCCAAGGCTCGGCAATACTTCGGCGCTTGCGCCAAGCGTATTAGTGAGGAGCAGGACTCTTGCCATTGGAGGAGCCTACTACTGGCCTGGCATAGGATTAGAACATGGCCGAACAACATGAATTGCGCGACAAGGGTCTTCGACTCACTCCGCAACGTGAACTCGTGCTGCTCGCTGTTCGAGAATTAGGGCATGCAACACCAGAAGAAGTGGCTGAGAAAGTCCGAGAGTCACATCCTGGAATCAATCTTTCTACCGTTTATCGAAACTTGGAAACACTCGAGAATGTTGGCTTAGTTCAACATGCCCACCTTGGACATGGCGGTGTTACCTATCACGCTGCAGAGGAAGAGATTCATCTTCACCTTAAGTGTGAAAAATGTGGCGTGCTTATCGAGGTACCAGTTGAAGCAGCCGCTCACTTCACGCAAAGTTTGATTGATGATTACGGTTTTCATACTGATCTAGCGCACCTTGCAATAGCTGGGCGTTGTGAATCTTGTTTTAGTCAGGCATAAAAGTGACTGCTGTTTTTTTGGAAGAAGGACCGGATGCGGGTGCAATTTGGCACTTTGGAGAACCCAATAAAGAACAACGCGCACTTGCCGAAGGAAAGGCTTGGTCAGATCTTTCATATAAAGCAGTGCTAACAGTTAGTGGTGAAGATCGCCTCAAGTGGCTCAATGATTTAACAACTCAGGAACTAGTTATATGGCCTACTAACACGTGGACAACTGCATTAATTTTAGATGCACAAGGTCATATCAATCATCAAATTTTTCTCGTCGATGACGGCGCTACGACATGGATTGTCAGTGAAAAAGTAAAAGAAGCCGAGCTATTGGCTTTTCTACAGAAGATGGTCTTCATGTTACGCGTCGAACCCAAATCTGTTTCTGATGAATTCAAAGTTATTCGAACAACTGGCTTGACCGATCTTTTCGGTGGACCATATTTAATTATTAAACGCGGCGCTGATCCTGAGCAAGATGGCATGCAGGTCGGCACATGGGCTTTAGAAGCCGAACGAGTTGCACAAGGTCGCGCCCGCCTCCTCTTTGAAACTGATCACAAATCAATTCCAAATGAACTTGGTTTTCTCAATACAGCAGTTCATATGCGTAAAGGTTGTTACCCCGGACAAGAGACAGTTGCAAAGGTATTTAATCTTGGTCAACCACCAAGACGATTAGTGATGCTGCACCTTGATGGCACAGAGATTGAGCTACCCACACATGGAACGCCGGTTATGTTGGATGAGAAGGAAGTCGGATTCATTGGCACAGTTGCACGTCACTACGAACTCGGCCCGATAGCTCTTGCAGTGGTTAAGCGAAGTACTCCAACCGATGCAGTGCTCTTAGCCGGTGGCGTCCTCGCTTCTCAGTGAGGGTACCCTTAGGTTTATGGCAACGTTTACGAGTGCAGCCCTGATTGTGGCTTGCGCCGCCCTTGGTTTTTATCTCATTCGGTGGGGTGTTCGGGGGCTAAGTAACGTTTTAAAGATTCTAAAAGAAAAGGGTAAGTAAATGGCTTTCGTCATCCCGGAAAACTTGCACGAAGATCTTTATCCACTTGCTTGGATGGTTGGTACCTGGCGTGGAACTGGACGCGGAGAATATCCAGGCATTGAGTCTTTTCAATTTGCCCAAGAGGTTACCTTTAATCATGATGGCCGCAATTTCCTAAATTACTACTCACGCACATGGATTATCGACGATAACAAGGACATCATCGCTCCCTTTGAATCCGAAGCAGGTTTTTGGCGGGTGCGAGATAAGAAGATTCTTGAGGTTGTACTTGCATACAGTCAAGGTATTTCTGAAGGTTGGCTTGGAATTGTTGACGGCGCAAAAATTCAATTAGCTCTCGATAAAGGCTACTCATCTCCATCGGCAAATATTGTTGATGAAGGTCAACGCCTTTATGGACAAGTTGAGGGCGAATTATTTTATGCATACGACGCAGCGATGAATGGACATGAACTACAAGCGTATATGTGGTCCTCTCTTGAAAGACAAGAGTAGTAAAGAGAAACAGATGGATACTTCCCTTTTTCGTGGCGAAACAATTGCAGAAGTTGTCCGCGCCGGCCTAGTCGAGTCCGTTCACTCTGGACATCTTCTTGAGTTAGATGAAAAAGGTCAGGTCGTTAAATCTCTTGGGTCGGTCCACATTCCGATCTACCCACGTTCATCAGTAAAAGCAATGCAAGCATCGGCGATGGTTCGTGCTGGGTTAAAACTTTCAGCCGAGCAGCTTGCAGTTGTGTGTGCATCTCATAGTGGTTCTGAAGAACATTTCACGGTTATTCGTTCGATTCTTTCAGCGCATAAATTAGATGAATCCGCGTTTCGTAATTCAACTGATTTCCCATTAGGCGAGAAGGAACGTCGAGCATGGGGAGATAAAGCTCCAACGCAGTTGGCACAAAATTGCAGCGGAAAGCATGCAGGTATGCTCGCGACATGTGTTGTAAATGGTTGGGATACCAACAACTACACGGACCCAACTCATCCCTTACAACAACTCATTGTCGAAGAATTTGAGACACTGGCTCGTGAAAAAGTTCAATATTTAACTGCTGATGGTTGTGGAGCGCCGTTATTTGCATTAAGTATGGCTGGCCTCGCACAAGGGATACACACAATAACTATCTCTCATGACCCCGTTCACCAAGAAGTTGTTAGCGCTTGTCGCAGCAATCCATTAATGATTGCTGGCGAAGGTCGCCTTACTACCCGGTTAATGCGCGCGGTACCTGGGCTCTTTATGAAGGAAGGCGCTGAAGGCGTAGAAGTACTATCAATGCCAGATGGTCGCACTCTGGTCATCAAATGTGCTGATGGATCTTGGCGTCCTATGGGACCGATTATCACTGCTACTTTTAAGCGCTGGGGAGTCGAAGCCCCGGATGAGAATGTGTATGTTTATGGTGGCGGTAAAGTTGTCGGACAAGTGGAAGCGAGATGATGAAGCTATGAAAGGTCGCATAGCCACATTTATGGTGCATTCATCACCACTTGAACAAGCAGGTACAGGTGACGCTGGCGGTATGAATATATATGTCGTTGAGAGCGCCCAGAAAATTGCTGCCCACGGCGTCGAAGTCGATATTTTTACTCGTCGCACAGATCCACAGCAAATTGATCAACAAATTTCTAACGGCGTTAACGTTAAATTTCTTGATGCGGGACCGTCTGCGCCACTGGCGAAGGAAGAATTACCCACTCAAATTAGTGCACTGACTCATTGCTTTATGGATTCGTATAAAAAACTTCCAGCAAACCATTACCAGCTGATTCATTCCCATTACTGGATTAGTGGGCAACTCGGATGGATGGTAAGTGAGCAGACGCAACTGCCTCTCGTTCATACGATGCACACCATGGCTCGCGTTAAGAATTTGGCGCTTGCCGACGGCGAAAATCCAGAGCCAGAAGTTCGCGCATACGGTGAAGAGCAAATTGTGCGTAACTCATCGGCCATGATTGCAAATACAGATGCTGAGGCCGCCCAATTAGTTTCTCTTTACGATGCTTGCCCAGATAAGGTTTTTACTGTCACCCCAGGTGTAGACCTCGAGCGTTTCACTCCTGGTGCTGGCAAAGCGGCGGCTCGCAAAAAATTAAATATTGCTCCAGACGCATTGATGTTTACCTTTGTAGGTCGAATACAACCGCATAAAGGCCCAGAAGTTCTTTTGCGTGCGGCCGCTGAAATGATTATTCACTCACCCCATCTGCGCTCTAAATTAGCTCTTGTTATTATGGGAGGACCATCTGGAAATGGTTCGCACGAACCTGAACGGCTAGCTGCGTTAGCAAAATTTCTTAATATTCAAGACGTTGTACATTTCGCTAAGCCTTGCAATAGAAATGAGCTACCTGATTGGTATCGCGCTTCGGATTTGGTTTGCGTCCCAAGTTACACCGAAAGTTTTGGCCTAGTTGCTCTTGAAGCCCAAGCGTGTGGAACTCCGGTAGTTGCAACAGCCGTCGGTGGCCTACGAACTGCGGTCGCAGATGGAATCTCTGGCGCACTTGTCGATGGACATGATCCACGTGCTTGGTCATCTGTGATTTCACGTTTGCTGTCAGAACCTGCTCACCGTATTGGATTATCTGTAGGAGCAGTTGAGCATGCATCGCATTTTGGGTGGGAAAGTACGGCGCGTAAAACACTTGATGTATATGACTGGGTTCTCTCAAAGGCGACTGAACAAAGCTTAAAGGTAGTGCAGTGATTGCCCGTGAGGTTATTGAAGAATTTCTTGAATCACACGATCTAGACTTTGATTTACCAACACCAAATACTTTCTTTATAACTTTGCCAGGTGAAAAGAAACTTGAGACCCACTGCGCCCTCATTCTTGGCGAGCACTCACTCACAATTAGTGCATTTGTAATACGTAAGCCAGATGAGAATATTGCGGCTGTGCATGATTGGTTATTACATAAAAACGCTTCAATGTATAGCGTTGCATACGCAGTTAATGAATTAGGCGATATCTATCTTGTGGGCCGCTTGCCACTAGCTGCCGTTACTGAACAAGAGATAGATCGTGTCTTTGGGGCAGTACTACAGTATTCAGATAGCTCTTTTAACGTCTTACTTGAAATGGGATTTGTAACAGCAATTCGACGCGAGTGGGCCTGGCGGTTATCGCGCGGGGAGTCATTGAAAAATTTGAGCTCTTTTGAACATTTGATGTAGAGCATTAAGATTGCGCTATGACGACAAAGCTAATCTTGCTCCGCCATGGTGAGAGTGAATGGAATGCCAAGAATCTTTTCACTGGGTGGGTTGATGTGCGCCTATCTTCAAAAGGTGAAGCTGAGGCAAAGCGTGGCGGTGAGTTGCTGCAAGAGCGCGGACTCCTTCCTGGCGTTGTGCATACATCTTTGTTGCGCAGAGCAATTCATACCTCTCAAATAGCTCTGGATGCCGCTGATCGTCATTGGATTCCAGTGCGACGCTCATGGCGCTTAAATGAACGTCATTACGGGGCGCTTCAAGGAAAAGATAAGAAGCAGACGCTAGAAACGTATGGCGAAGGACAATTCCAATTATGGCGCCGGTCCTTCGATGTCCCACCACCGCCGATTGATGACAACGATGAATTTAGCCAGAAGTACGATCCAAGATATGCGAATTTAGGTTCGGCGCTACCAAGCACTGAATGTCTCAAAGATGTGGTCGAGCGAATGATTCCATATTGGAATGAGTCAATAATTCCTGACCTTAAAGAACATCAGACTGTACTAGTGACGGCCCACGGAAATTCACTTCGCGCGTTGGTAAAGCATTTGGATGGAATTAGTGATGTAGATATCGCAGCGCTAAATATTCCAACAGGAATTCCGCTGTTGTATGAGCTAAGAGATGACTTTACGCCAGTTAAAACTGGTGGGGAGTACCTTGATCCAGAGACTGCGAAAGCTGCGATTGAAGCTGTAGCGAATCAGGGCAAGAAGTAAAGATTATTTCAACGCTTCTAAACTCGAGGTACTGCGTACTCACCTGTCACTAGGAAATAAACTCGGTGACTAATCGAGACGGCATGATCAGCAAAGCGCTCGTAGTATCGACCAAGCAGCGTCATGTCGATGGCTGTTTCAATTCCATGCGTCCAATTGTCTCCAAGAAGAGTCGCAATAAGTTCGCGATGCAATCTGTCCATCTCATCGTCATCCTGCTCAACCTCAAGTGCTCGAGTTAAGTCACGATACTGGATGACGGTGATCATCTTCTCCATGATGCTGGAACTGGACTTGCACATATTGTTGATGGTTGTTTCAAGCACTTCTGGGACAGCCTTGTTTGGGTAGCGCATGCGAGCTAATTTTGCGACGTGATGCGCGAGGTCGCCCATGCGTTCTAAATCGGCATTAATACGGAGCGCTGCGACCAAAGCACGTAGGTCAGAGGCGACTGGCTGCTGGCGAGCCATCAAATTAATGATGCGCGCATCTAGGTCATGTTGAGTGTGATCAATATTTTCATCGCCTGCGATAACGCGCTCAGCGATAGCTAAGTCAGCCGTTGTGATGGCAATACATGCTTGATCCAAAGCAATCTTTACAAGTGCGGCCATTCCGAGCAGGCTCGTATTAATTCTTTCGAGCTCTTCGTGAAACATATCGCGCATTGGGTAAGGGTACCTTTCCAAGCCAAGTTACTCGAGCATTATTGTTAACAAAGCCTGAACTATGAGTTAAATCTAGGCTTTATCTGCAAGATGGTGGGGTAAGGGAGCAGAGTCCGCCTCATTCTCTCCTAGGATTACCGTGTGAAGTGGAAGAGCAGACGCCAGGTAGATATGGGTGCAGAGCTGCTTTCGAATGTGCAAATTGGAATCCCAATTGAGCTAGTGGATCTTATGGATTCAATCGATGCTGAATATATTTTACTCGATGGTTCTGAGCATGTAATTGAAAATTCACTGGGAATTAGCACATTTAATATTATCCGTGAGCGGACATTGCTCAATGAGCAACTACTACGGCTAGTCCGAGCAACTCGTCGTTCTGGACAACCGCAAGAGATAACGATGGAGTTGCCACGCGGCCCGATTGGCGGGGGTATTCATACACTTTTTGTTCGCGTCACGCTGCTTGGCGAGAACGGCGTCGTTGCAATCCTGATTTTTGATGATTCAGAAATGCGAAGACTAGATTCAATTCGTAGAGATTTCGTTGCAAATATTTCACACGAACTTAAGACTCCGATTGGTGCGCTATCGATTTTGAGTGAAGCAGTACTTGGCGCCGCAGATGACCCAGAGGCAATTAAGCGATTCGCAGGAAGAATGCAGATTGAAGCTAAGCGACTATCTGATTTAGTCCAAGAGATTATTGATCTTTCGCGGTTGCAAGATGATGATCCCCTTAAAGATGGCAAAATATTTAATATGGAAGATGCCATCAAAGAATCGATAGAGCAGACCCGGATGTCATCTGAAGCAAAAAAGATTTCGGTAACTTTTTCAGCGCTAGATTCGGCACAGGTCTTAGGTGATCGCGACCAGGTGATTATGGCAGTTCATAATCTTGTAGAAAATGCAGTTAACTACAGTCCTGATGCGACTCGGGTTGGCGTCACCCTTAAAGAAATTGATGGATTAGTTGAAATTGCAATATCTGATCAAGGAATTGGAATTCCTGAAAAAGATCTAGAGCGAATTTTTGAACGTTTCTACCGGGTAGACGCGGCGCGTAGTCGTGAAACCGGCGGAACAGGTCTTGGACTTTCTATAGTGAAGCATGTAGCTACCAATCATGGTGGCGATGTTTCGGTATGGAGTGTTGAGGGTGCAGGTAGCACCTTTACGATTCGCTTCCCTCGGGCGAATGTAGAAGAACGACAACAAGTTGGAGGGACAGTTATATGAGTACCAGAATAAAGATTCTCTTGGTTGAGGATGAGGCTTCACTTTCAGAACCTCTGGCTTACCTGCTAGAAAAAGAGGGATTTGAAGTAAAAATCGCCGAAACCGGAACCGCCGCCGTTGAAGTGTTTGCGCGGAGCGGTGCTGATCTCATTCTGTTGGACTTGATGCTTCCAGGAATTTCAGGCACTGAAGTTTGCCGACAAATCCGGGTAACTTCGGCAGTTCCTATCATCATGTTAACTGCGAAAGATACAGAAGTAGATAAAGTCGTTGGACTTGAATTGGGCGCCGATGATTACGTAACCAAGCCATATTCGGCCCGGGAGCTGGTCGCAAGAATTAGAGCAGTCTTGCGTCGTCAAGCTGGACTTGATGACAATTATGCCGAGGATGTACAAGTTAGCGCTGGTCCGGTCAAGATGGATATTGATCGTCATATCGTTACCGTTAACGGCGAGGCAACGTCGCTACCGCTGAAAGAATTTGAATTACTTGAGTATCTAATTCGTAATGCTGGTCGAGTTCTTACCCGTTCTCAATTAATCGATCGCGTATGGGGCAATGATTATTTCGGTGATACTAAAACACTAGACGTTCATATCAAGCGACTTCGCGCCAAAATTGAAGTTGATCCAGCTAACCCGCTACTTATCCAGACAGTGCGCGGATTAGGATATAAATTCGAGGTTTAAGCAACGTTAGCGAAAATATCTGCCTTCTCGCGAATGAGAACGCTAAATACCACGCTATTAGCTTTGCCAAACGCAACCGTTACAACAGCACGTCGACCTGGAGTTAAATTTAATCCAGGGAAGGCTGCGTGCGCATTTGCGCTATCACCTGAGAAAATTGCTGGTGAATTCTGTTCGAGTGCAACAGTTCCAGTGATGACTGCTTTAATTCCATTTGCAGAGATTGATGTGATGGCATCAGAAATTGCGTCTTCATTTACTACGGTTCCCACGAGTACTGCAGAGCCATCAGGTTGTGCGATAAGAGTAAAATTGCGAAGCTTGAGTGAACCGCTATCTTTTTCGACACCGTCGGTTACTTGCCGCACTTTAGAAGTGGGGGCATCCTTGCCCGCCGCAGTGCAGCCTGAGAGTAAAAGGGTGATTGGGATCAGCAGGGCTAGGGTCGCACTCGTCATCTTTTTAGAATTCATGTGGGTAATCGTATCTAGGGCAGAGCAGTGCCTCGCCCCGCGGGAGGGCGGTCACTCTCGATAACTCTCAATGCGGGCTGGAGAGATGTCCTAGGTTGCTGGTAGACTTATCCTCTTGCACTTGCTTGCGAGAGCCCCGAAAGTTCTATTTTTTGACCTATTGAAAGGCCATTCTCAATGACATTTAAGGTCGGCGAAACCGTTGTTTACCCCCATCACGGAGCGGCTCTCATTGAGGCGATTGAAACCCGAACCATTAAAGGCGAAGAGAAGATATATCTCGTTTTGAAGGTTGCTCAAGGCGACCTGACGGTGAGAGTCCCCGCAGAAAACGTTGATCTTGTCGGCGTCCGCGATGTTGTTGACTCAGCAGGACTAGATCGAGTCTTCAACGTCTTGCGCCAGCCATATACCGAGGAGCCAACAAACTGGTCCCGTCGTTACAAGGCAAATGTCGAGAAGCTTGCTTCAGGTGATGTCATCAAGGTTGCTGAAGTTGTACGTGATCTATATCGCCGCGACTTAGACCGTGGACTATCGGCCGGCGAAAAGCGCATGCTAGCTAAAGCAAAACAGATTTTGATTTCCGAGCTCGCACTTGCTGAGCGCACAGATGAAGAGAAGGCCGGCGTAATTCTTGATGAGGTCCTTGCTTCCTAATCACTCTGTAACCGTCATCATCCCTGCAGGGGGTAGTGGCGAACGTTTGGGTGCGCAGCTTCCAAAAGCTTTAGTCCTTTTGGCAGATCGCACACTTATCGAACATTGTGTTTCTAATATTGCTCCCATCGCAAACCAAATTATTGTTGCTGCGCCCGCTGGGTATGAAGAACAATTTCGCTCAATCCTTGGCGATGACATTCTTGTTGTCACTGGTGGCGCTACTCGCGCAGATTCTGTACGTGCAGCGCTAACGCACGTAACATCAGATTTCACACTTGTGCATGATGCAGCACGGTCTCTTGCATCGGCCGAATTAGCAGGCCGCGTTATTGATGCGCTCGCGCTAGGTGAGAAAGCAGTAATTCCCGTCTTACCCGTCATTGATACGATCAAAGCAGTTGATTCTAATGGATATGTTATTTCCACCCATGACCGGACCGAACTTCGTGCTGTTCAAACTCCACAAGGATTCCACACTCAAACGTTAAAATCTGCGCACTCCTCATCTCAGGATGCAACCGATGACGCAGGGCTTGTTGAGGCGCTCAACATTCCCGTAAAAGTTGTAGTAGGTGAAGAGAGAGCATTTAAAATTACTGTGCCTTCAGATTTAATTAGCGCACAACAAATCTTGCTCGGTGCGAATATAGCTAATTTACGTGTTGGGGTTGGTACTGATGCCCATGCCTTTAGCGAGGATCCATCACGACCAATGTGGTTAGCCGGATTACTTTGGCCTGATGAAGTCGGCGTCGACGGCCATTCTGATGGCGATGTTGCGGCGCATGCAATTTGCGATGCACTTCTTTCGGCGGCGCAGCTTGGTGATCTTGGTTCAAACTATGGAGTTTCAGAACCAGAGTGGGCTGGCGCTTCGGGTGCAAAACTTTTGCAAGAAACACTTCGCCGGGTCAATGCTGGCGGATTTTCAATTAATAATGTGAGTGTTCAAGTAGTTGGCAATCGACCAAGAATTGGTAATCGTAGAGCTGAAGCAATCGGGGCGCTATCAACAGCGCTTAACAACGCTCCGGTCTCACTATCTGCAACAACAACGGATGGACTTGGATTTACCGGCGAAGGTAAAGGCATTTCTGCCATCGCGTCAGCGCTGCTTACCACCTCAGATAGAATTGCCTAATGGCACTTTCACTCTATAACACCGCCAATCGGAGCGTTCGCGAGTTCACTCCGCTTAATTCTGGCAAGGTCAGTATTTACCTGTGTGGCGCAACCGTGCAAGCACCACCCCATATCGGGCATATTCGAAGCGGAGTTAATTTCGACATTCTGCGCCGCTGGTTAATTGCTTCAGGATTTGATGTGACTTTTATTCGTAACGTCACAGATATCGATGACAAGATTTTACATAAAGCCGTCCATGAAAATATTCCATGGTGGGCCGTTGCAATGAAGTATGAGCGGGCATTTAACGAGGCGTATAAGGTGCTTAATGTTTTGCCGCCCACGTATGAGCCACGCGCAACAGGTCACATCACCCAGATGATTGAGTTGATGCAGACTCTGATTGAAAAAGGACATGCTTACGCACCAGGCAATGGCGATGTATATCTTGAAGTTCGCTCACTTAAGTCTTACCTCACACTTTCAAATCAGAAGCTAGATGATCTACAGCCCGCAGGTGATTCTGAAGATCGAATGAAAAAAGATCCTCGTGATTTTGCGCTATGGAAGGCTGCTAAACCAGGAGAGCCTTCATGGCCAACTCCGTGGGGCGATGGTCGTCCAGGTTGGCACCTTGAGTGCTCGGCAATGGCGAGGGCATATCTTGGCGAGACTTTTGATATTCATGGTGGCGGTCTTGATTTAATTTTTCCCCATCACGAAAATGAAATCGCGCAATCTGAAGCAGCTGGTTATGGTTTTGCAAATCTCTGGATGCACAATGCCTGGGTTACAACCGCTGGTGAAAAAATGTCGAAGTCTTTGGGAAATTCACTTCAGGTCCATGAAATCATTAAAAAAGTTCGTGGTATTGAACTACGTTGGTATTTGGGCAGCGCTCACTATCGCTCGATGTTGGAATTTTCTTTTGAAGCTTTGGAAGAGTCCGCAGTTGCTTTCCGTCGGATCGAAGCTTTCTTAGAACGAGCAACTGGGGTTCTTGGCAACACTCCAGAAGGAGTCATCGCTTCAGCATTTGCCGATGCGATGAATGATGACCTCGCCGTTCCCGCAGCGCTCGCCTTCTTATCTGAAACGGTTAAGAACGGAAATAATGCGTTAGCTGCAAATGATCTTTCAGCGCTAAAGATTGCGGTGGCTGAAGTACGTGGTTCACTGAGTGTTCTTGGGTGTGACCCGCTCGATGAGGCTTTCCTTGGAAGTTCGGTAACAAATACCGATGCAATAGATGGATTAATTTCACTTGCTTTGCAACAACGCGAAGCTGCACGTGCACGCAAAGACTTTGCCGCTTCCGACGCCATTCGCGATCAAATCGCAGCGCTTGGAATTGTCATTGAAGATACGCCGCAAGGACCCCGATGGCAGATTACTAGTGGACGGTAGATAGATGACAAAGCAATTGCGCAATCCTGATCGAATGAAGCCAAAAAAGGCCGCTAAACCAGAGCGAAAGCAACAAGCAACTAAACAGGAGAAGCGCGCTGCTCGTCGTCCTCAAAAAGATGATTCACCCGCTCGTACTACTCGCACCGCTTCACCGCGCCCAGCACGTTCAACACGCTCTAGCGGCAAGCCAACACAAGACGCTGTTGCGGGTCGCAATCCCGTTGTAGAAGCACTTCGCGCTGGAGTACCAGCCACAGAATTGATCATCGCTTCCCGCGCTGAGATGGATGAGCGCATGATGGAGTCACTTCGCCTGGCTAAAAATGCCAACCTTGCAATCAAGGAAGTTGCTCGCGGAGTTCTTGACATCATCACCGGCACCACAAATCATCAGGGAATCGGCCTGGTCATTAAAGAATTCCAGTACACCAACTTCGATGATCTATTAAATAAAGCGCAGAACCCTGCTCTGATTATTGGAATGGATGGAGTCACCGATCCACATAATCTTGGCGCAATCGTGCGAAGTGCATCGGCATTTGGCGCAGATGGCGTAGTCATTCCAGAACGCCGGAATGCCTCGATGACTGGAAGTGCTTGGAAGTCATCTGCCGGGGCTGCGGCGCGAATGCCAATCTCACAAGTTACTAATCTTGTTCGCTCTATCGAAGATGCAAAGAAAGCGGGGCTATTCGTTGTTGGCCTTGATGCAGAAGGCACTGAATCTCTTCCTACATTCTCTATGGCTAAAGATTCAATCTATGTCATTGTGGGTAGCGAAGGAAAAGGCCTTTCACGCCTTGTGCGAGAGAAGTGCGATGTCATACTTTCTATCCCAATGAATTCAGAGATGGAATCTCTCAACGCCAGTGTTGCTACAGCAATTGTTATGCATTGGATTGCTGCGGAAAGAGCTTCATCTAACTAGGTTGATGTCATGGCGCATATACAAATGATTAATCGCTACATAGCTCTTGGAGATTCAATGACCGAGGGCATGACTGATGAAATAGTGAACGCAAACTACCGAGGTTGGGCAGATCGCATTGCTGATGTCATGGCTACTAAATCCTCTAATTTCACTTATTTGAATTTGGCTGTGCGCGGTAAATTAATTCAACAAGTAATAGATGACCAACTTCCACAAATCGAGCAATACGTTACGGGTAAAGAGACTCTTGTAAGTTTTCATGCTGGAGCTAACGATGTAATTCGCCCGAACTACAATCCGGCGATAACTCTTCCGTTATATATTGAAGCGGCAAAGAAAGTTGCAGCAACAGGCTGCACACTTATGCTCTTTACTGTTATGGAAAAACCAACCAGCAACGGCAAAGCTGGCCAAATTTGGGAATCTAGATTTCATGAATTTAATAAAATTGTCCGACATACGGCCGAAATAACTGACGCAGTACTCATTGATTGGAAAGTTGCACCATTTCTCTCCGATATTCGATTCCTTGCTAAGGATCGGCTACATCTAAACCCCCAAGGTCACTATCGAGTTGCACAAGCGGTGCTCGAAAAACTTGGGTTGCCTCATGATTCACAGTGGAAGAATCCACTTCCTCCTGCTCGGCCAATTTCCCGGCTCAATAAATTAAATTCAGATTTAACGTGGATTATTACCTTTGTTATTCCGTGGATTTGGCGCCGGGCTCGAGGTAAATCATCAGGAGATGGAAGAACTTCTAAACATTCTGAGCCTGTGAAGTGGGGCTAACTCTCAATCTTTGGCTTCCGGTTACCAACTGTTTACCAAAGTACGAGATAATTGACTCATGCATCCGTACTCAATAGCCGAAAGTCCTCGAGATCGGCTCATTGATCGCGAATTGAGCTGGCTTGCATTTAATGAGCGAGTACTGGAATTAGCCGAAGATCCAAGCACGCCACTGCTTGAGCGATGCAGATTCCTTTCAATATTCTCATCAAATTTAGATGACTTTGTAATGATTCGTGTCGCTACCTTAAAACGGAAAATTGAGAACGGATTTAATAAACCTAATACTGCGGGATACTCCCCACTTCAGTTAATGTCCTTAGTTTCTGAGCGTATTCAAGAGCTTGTGCAACGCCAAACTGATTGCTTTCATAACGCTGTGCTTCCAGGCTTACGTGAACAAGGTATTGATCTAGTTTCATGGGATCAGTTATCAGATGAAGAGCGCGAGCACGTTAATGCAATTTTCACAAGAAAAGTTTTCCCCGTTTTGACTCCGTTAGCAATTGATCCAGCACATCCGTTTCCATACATTTCTGGACTATCACTAAATATTGCGGTCATTTTAAAGGCCTCAGATTCCGAAGCTGAACTTTTCGCACGAGTAAAAGTTCCATCTAATTTACCGCGATTCATTCAAATATCACCTAGCGACACCAAGCGATTAATTGCGACAGAGCATGTGATTATTGCAAACTTATATCAGCTCTTTCAAGGCATGGAAGTTATAAATAACTACATGTTCAGATTAACCCGAAATGCAGATTTAGAAATCGAAGAAGATGATTCAGATGATCTTCTTGCATCGATGGAACAAGAGTTATTGCGTAGAAAATTTGGTCCGCCAGTTCGCTTAGAAGTTGATCGCGATATGGATGCTGATTTGCTTGCTACGCTCATGGAAGAGCTAGACATCAATGTTCAAGACATTAGTCGATACAAGTCGCCCCTTGATCTAACTGGCTTAGGTCAAATTGCTGACCTAGATATACCATCCTTGAAGTTCCCATCATGGAGTAATCAAGTTGCGATGGATCTTCGGGCAGTTGATGCAGATGATGACGATGGCTTCTTTGAAGTGATTGCCCGTAAAGAGATTTTGCTGCACCACCCCTATGAGTCATTTAATTCCTCGGTTGTGCGCTTTCTAGAAACAGCTGCACGCGATCCGCACGTGTTGGCTATAAAGCAGACTCTTTATCGAACGTCCGGTGACTCACCAATTGTGCAAGCCCTGATCGAAGCCGCCGAGGCCGGTAAGCAGGTTTTAGCCGTTGTGGAAATCCGCGCACGATTTGATGAACAAGCCAACGTGCGCTGGGCTAGAAAGCTGGAAGACGCTGGAGTTCACGTCGTGTACGGAGTTGTAGGCCTTAAGACACATGCAAAACTCTCGATGGTAGTTCGGCAAGAGAGTGGAACTATTCGCAGATACATCCATATGGGTACGGGAAATTACCACCCTAAAACCGCACGCCTTTATGAGGATTTTGGATTGCTCAGCGCTGATGCAATTTTGGGTGATGATGTAAATAAACTTTTCAATCAGCTAAGCGGCTTTGCCCCTCAGACTAAATTTTCGCGAATTTTGGTGGCACCAGGCACCCTGCGCGAAGGTCTACTAGAAAAAATTGAGCGGGAAATTCACCATCAAAAGGATGGAAAGCCTGCCTTCATTCGCATGAAGTTGAATTCACTTCTCGATGAAGAATTTATTGAAGCCTTGTATAAAGCATCACAACATGGCGTAAAAGTGGAGTTGGTAGTTCGAGGTATATGTGCAATTCGGGCAGGTGTTCCGGGGCTTTCGGAAAATATTACTGCTCGATCAATATTGGGTCGATTCCTCGAGCACTCACGAATATTTCATTTTGCTAACAACGGAAGTGACGAGCATTGGATCGGCAGTGCAGATTTGATGCATCGTAATTTAGATCGCCGGGTTGAGAGTCTGGTGCAAATTATTCAACCAGATCAAAAGCGCACCCTTAACAGAGCGCTAGATGGATATTTGGCTGATACGACGTCAAGTTGGCATATGCATAGTGATGGTCATTGGGAGAGAGTCAATCGTTCGGTTGACGGCGAGAGATTGGAAGATTTCCAGATGAAAGCAATTGAGTGGTATCGGAATCGCGCATGAATCCAACAGTAATTGCCGCAGGAGCCGTTGTCTGGCGCTATGACGGTGAGGGCAACGTTCATGTTCTCCTGATTCATCGCCCTCGTTACGACGACTGGTCTATTCCCAAAGGAAAATTAGACGAAGGTGAGCAGCTAATTGCTTGTGCGTATCGAGAAGTAATCGAAGAGACACATCTTAAAGTCTCATTTGGTCCTTTCATAACCGAAACTGAATATTCCGTAGCTGATGGCCTCAAGCGGGTTTCTTATTGGGCTGCTCATGCATTTGATCCAAACGATAATTTCGTTGCAAACGCCGAAGCTGATGAGGGTCGCTGGTTGACTATTGAAGAAGCAATTGAGCTAGCTACTCGCGAAA
>CAIVOW010000244.1 GCA_903907665.1 uncultured Actinomycetes bacterium
CCATTCTTTAAAGTGTCATCAAGGAAGAATTTTGCGTGGATTCGCTTACCTTGCAGACGACCTTGCATATCGGTTGCGCCTACAACCACGGTATCGATTCGGCCAGCTTCGATCTCTTTACGCAGTTGGTCTACGGTGATTTTCAAAGTGACCCCTCGGTTTCCTAGAGAATTGACTGGCTAGTCGCCCATTACCTACCCGCAGGTTACTAGCCACTTTAAGCAGGCACAACGCCCGCATAGTGGAGGTGATAATCCAATTATTAACCAAGTTTTTTCGCTTTGGTGCTGGTAATTTCGTGAGACCCAAGGCACACTTTAAGCACGACTTCTCCACTATATAGAAGGGCTAAAACTCAAAATATGCCAAATACAAACGATGCCGACGCTAAAAAATTAGCGGAACTGGGCTACAAGCAGGAATTTGATCGCAAGTGGAGCGGCTTCCATAATTTCGCCATCTCCTTTTCAATTATTTCAATTCTTTCCGGTTGCTTCACAACCTTCGCCCAAGCATGGAATAACGGCGGACCGGTAGCAATCTCAGTTGGCTGGCCAATTATCGCCAGCTTGATCATGATTATCGGACTATGTATGTCTGAATTGGTTTCGGCCATGCCGACCGCCGGTGGAATTTATTACTGGGCGCTAAATCTTGGCAAGCCTGTGCACGGGTGGGTTACCGGATGGCTTAACTTGATTGGCCTAGTAACTGTTACTGCGGGTGTCGATTATGGCTTCGCAAACTTCTTCGTATACACAGGAAATCTTTATACGAAGTCCCTTGATCCAAGCAATCTAAAGCAAATTTTTGCAGTCTTTGCAATCACCCTCCTTATTCATATTGCGATGAATATTTGGGGCGCAAAGATTATTCACCAGTTACAAGGTATCAACGTCTGGATCCACGTTTTTGGTGTTGTGGCGATTATCGGAATTTTGGCCTTCATTCCGGCCAAGCATCAATCAACATCTTGGGTCTTCACTCACCAGATCAATAACAGTGGCTTCTCACATGGTTCCTATTGGATTTATGTTTTGCCACTAGGTTTCTTGCTAACCCAGTACACAATTACCGGCTTTGATGCCTCCGCCCACGTTTCAGAAGAAACTGGTCAAGCATCGAAGGCCGCCGCACAAGGCCTCTGGCGTTCAATTGCTTACTCAGCAGTTGCTGGTTGGATACTTCTTCTTTCCTTCTTGTACGCAGCAACCGATGAAGCTGGTATCACCAAGGCCGGCGGAATATCACAAGCAATTTTCGTTACCGCACTTACAACTGGCTGGGCAAAGATTGTTCTGATAATCACCTGTCTCGGACAATTTTTCTGCGGCATGTCATGTATTACTGCCGGATCTCGCATGCTATTCGCATTCTCGCGTGACCGTGCAGTTCCTGGTCACAAGTACTGGACCAAGCTAGATGGTAATAAGAATCCATCGCACTCAGCATTTGGTCTTGGCCTAGCTGCTCTTATTGTCACAATTCCAGCTATTTGGTCGGCAGTTGCTTTCTATGCCGTCGTATCGATGGCTGTAATCGGCCTCTTCTCATCCTTCGCGATTCCGATCTACTTGCGTTGGAAGAAAGGTTCATCATTTAAGCAGGGAGACTGGAACCTTGGAAATAAATGGAAATGGATGGCGCCAATAGCAGTTATCGAAATAATTGTTGTTTCCATCTACTTCATCATGCCGCTATCACCTGCAGGTGTTTGGTGGAGCAAGGACTTTAAGTTAGTTTCGGCTAACTACGCACCAGTGGCATTCGTCGTGGTTCTAGGTGGTGCGATGATTTGGTGGTGGGCATCTGCTCACAAACACTTCAAGGGTGCGGTACGTACTCTCGATTAATATCTGAAAAGATCCTAGAATTAGCCCGCTTGGTACATATCAAGCGGGCTAATTTTTTTGATCTATCAATCAAATTTTTAGGGGAGTGCAAGTGACTAGACGTGTTGAAGATCGAGTTGCAATTGTTACTGGTGCCGCCTCTGGAATAGGTGAAGCGAGCGCCATCAGACTTGCTGAAGAAGGCGCAATTGTTATCTGCGCAGATGTTAATTTGGAAGGCGCGCTCAAAACAGCCGAACAAATTGTGACTTCAGGCGGAGTTGCTTTGGGCTATGGAATTGATATTTCCGATTCCAAGAAATGCGATGAAATTGTTGCCACGGCGGTATCTAAGTTTGGTGCGGTAGATATTCTGGTCAATAACGCTGGCGTTAACCTGCCTGGTGTTTTCCATGAGGTTACCAATGCCACCATTGAGCGCACGCTTTCGGTCAATGTAATGGGCGCCATGTATCTAACTCGCGCCGCACTTCCACACATGTTGAAAAATTCACGTGGTTCTATCGTAAATATGTCGAGCGTTAATGGTTTGGTCTCCGAGCCATTTTTAAGTGTTTACTCCGCTTCCAAAGGCGCAATCGTGATGTTTACACGTGGCATCGCGCTTGATTATGCAAAATTGGGAATTCGCTGCAATGCAATTTGTCCGGGTTGGGTTGACACGCCGATTAATCATGCTCATGCCAAAATGCTGGGCGGCTTAGATCATGTTTATAAAACTATTGATTCGTTCCAACCAATTGGACGCCCTGGAACTGCCCGTGAGGTCGCGCATTTAGTTCTGTTCTTGGCGAGTGATGAATCCTCATTCATGACTGGTTCGATAGTCTCGGCCGACGGTGGAATGACCGCCCAATAGCGTAACTACATAACTAGTTAAGACTAGTTAAGAATTAGTTCACCCCAACTTTGGACGATAGGTTTCCAAGTTCGGATTAGTTCGGCCTCAGCCTTAGCAACCTCAGACTCAACACTGGATTTACCAGATTCAATGAAAGCGTTATCGGCGTTGGCCTCCCAATCGCGAATGATTGAAGCATCGATCTCTGGATGGAATTGCACCGCATAGGTTTTGGATCCAATTCGATAAATTTGATTCTCACAGGCTGGGCTACTGGCTAGGCAAACGGCTGATGGTGGCAACTTTGAAACTAGATCTTCATGCCACTGAGCCGCAATCGTTCCAGCTGGAAAATTGAAGATTGGATCAGAGGATTGATTTCTAGAGACTTCATAAATTCCGATCTCAGAGGTTTGTGCTCTCGAAACTTCACCGCCGGTTGCTGCTGCAAGAAGCTGGGCACCCAAACAGATTGCAAAAATAGGAACCTCTTTCGCTACTGCGTCGGCAAGAAGTGCGCGTTCATTTACTAACCAAGGTGCGATGTGGTCATCAAGTGCGCCCATATGTCCGCCAAGTGGCATTAGTGCAAAAACATTTTCAGGTACTGTTGCGGGAACTTCTTCGCCCAAATCGGCGCGCAGTGTTTTAACTTCAAAACCAATTTCACTTAGCC
>CAIVOW010000245.1 GCA_903907665.1 uncultured Actinomycetes bacterium
CGATAAATTTAGATAATGTGAAAGCGCGCCAGTTGCTGCAACCGCGCCCGCTGTCTCTGTGATGTGCCATGTCCCTCTATGAGAAGGACCGAAGAGTTTGGCGATAGAACGACCAATCTGGTAACCAACGCTGGCGGAAGGGGTGAGGCTCTTTAGATCCCCGCCTTCCGCAATATGGGTGGCTAAAAGGACTGGCCAAATAACGGATCCTGGATGAGTGAGCACATCCCAATCAACATCATCTAAATCATCTGCGCTTGCCATCAGAGTGAGAGCTAGTGCTGAATCGAGGACTCCAGAATATTTAAACTTTGGGTACTTCTTTGAACCAGAGATAGCTCCAGCAACGAAATCTCTTAATGTAAGTTCAACGAGATCGAGGTTATTTTCGTGTGCTGTTGAAATCAGATTGTCTAAAACGGCATCACCTAAAATCTTACTTGCCAATCGGTTTTGCCCTCTTCTCAGAGACGTTATGAAAAGTTGTTGGAATCAAAATTGATCGTGGACCCTTGCCACGGATTAACTCCAAGATAAGTTCTGCCGCGTACTGACCTATCAATTCAGGATTTCTATATACCGACGATAAGGCTGGATTTAGTAAATCAAACAGTGGCCACTCATCTAGAGCAATTATGGTGACATCTTTATCCGGCGATTTTCCAAGCTCTTTTAAAGCGTGCAAAGTGCCGCCTGACGCTCCAATTCCACCGGTCAAAATAGCTGTAGGTGGTTGTGGAAGTTTAAACAATTTAAGGGTCTCTTCTTTGGCATATTTCTCTGTAAAGTCTTTAAGTCGAATTAGCTCTGGAGAAACTTTCTCCCCAGCTTCCTTATAGGCCGCCCTAAAACCTTCTAGTCGATTCTTTGTTACATACATATCTTTAGGGCCTGATATAAAAGCAATGCGAGTGTGACCCTTGGAGAGAAGGTATGCAACTGCCTTCTTTACGCCCGACGCGTGATCGCTTAGCACAGAGCTTGTTACAACTCCTGGCATTTTTCGATCTAGGAGTACCGCTGGCGCACCAAATAATTCCACGCTCTCTTTAGCGCTTGCAGAAGTCTCAGAAACGAGCGATGCGATTATTCCATCTACACGTCTGCTCTTTAAAATAGCAAAGTTTGATTTCTCTGAAATTTCATTTCCGGAAGAATTAATAAGAATCATTGAGTAATTTGATTTACGTAGTTCAGCTTCACAACTTTGGGCGATGATTGAAAAAAACGGATTCATAATGTCTCGGATCATAAATCCGATGGTTTGGGTTGTTCCTCGACGTAAAGATTGCGCTAGATGATCAGGCCGATACCCGAGGTTCTCCACAGCTTTTTCAACTTTTATTCTCATAGCATCTGAGACGGATTTATGCCCGGAGAGCACGCGAGAAACACTCGAGATTGCAACGTCCGCTTGAGCAGCTACATCTGCAATTTGAACTCTGGCTACTTTTTTACTTCTCAAAGCAGGGCCTTTCGCGAGTGATCTCTTCGGCAAAGTACAGGGCGCACGAATGCGCGAGAATGATTTGAGCGTATCATAAGAGAACCACGGTGGTTCTAGATAGAGACGGCGCTATTAGCGCGCTTAGTTCTTATCAATCCTGTATTTGGCAATGAAATCTTCATCTAATTCCCAACCAAAGCCAGGCTCTTCTGAAAGCAAGAAGTTTCCTTTATCAAGAGGTTTCTTGTTTGCAAGCATCTCCCAGAATATAGGATCGCGAGTTGGGGAGAAGCACTCGACAAAGGTTCCGTGAGGGACCGATGCAAGTAAGTGCGATGAGACTTGTGCTTCTTCGTGATGACCTAGTTGCACATCGAAAGTGGCGGCAAGCGCTGCAACACGACGCCATTCAGTAGGTCCGCCGCCCCACGATGCATCGTAGTTACATACATCGATTGCATCATTTACTATCAACTCTCGCATGCCGAGTTTAGAAACTTCACTTTGCCCGGCAGCCACGTTCACATTGCCGCGGGTTCGAATATCACGAAGTCCGCGCCAATCAGAATGCCAGCGGGTTGGTTCTTCAAACCATCGCAGCTCTATATCATCCTTAATACAGGCTAAGAAAGCTAGCGCCTCAGGGACTGTGTAACCTTGATTTGCATCTACGACAAATAGAAAATCATCACCAACAATTTTCTTAGCTAGTCTTAATCTAGCGGCATCTTCCTCGGGGGGTTTCGCTCCAATTTTGAATTTCATTCCAACCGTGCCAGTTTCTTCTTTAAAGAAATTGAGTTCACGCTCTAAGTCAGCTTCGCTGGAACCGTAGTATCCGCCAATTCCGATCATGGGAATACGATCGCGATATCCACCCCAAAGACGCCATAAAGGTTGGTTTACTCGTTTTCCAAATGCATCCCATATAGCGCTATCAACGCAAGCGATAGATTGCATCGGTATCGCACGATCGCGTAATTGATCGAAGGTAACAGGGAGCATCGCGTTCCAAATTTTTTCAATTTGTCGCGAATCCATTCCAGTAATTGCGGGAGCGATTTCGTTATGAATAATATCTAAGACTTCGTGCTGCTCTTCATCGGTGTCGGCGTTATAACTTTGTCCGACTATTCCATCTGATGTAGTAATTCTCGTAATGATTGTGCAGCGGTTTCGCATCTTGTAGTACGAACCTTTGTATAGATGTTTAAGAGGTACTTTTATCGGAATAGTCTCTATCTTCTCTATCGTTGTCATGCTTCTCCCTTAGTTGGTTTCACATACAAAAATAACGTCACCGGTTTTAATTGCAGCGTTCTCTGTAAAAAGAAGTTCAATGATCTTGCCGCTTACTGGTGATGGGACCTCAACTGTTGCTTTATCAGTTTCTACTTCAAGGACCATTTCGCCAATCTCAATCTGGTCACCGACTGATTTCTTCCAGGCTAAGAGGTAAACCTCATCCACTGTGTCGCCCAGTCTGGGAAGTTTGACGCTTGTTTTCATTACTTAGCGCCCCTTTCGGTGTAAATATTTTGGAACATGGATGCCAAACTAGGATTTGGAGCACTCTTACAAAACTCAACAACACCTTTTATAACCTTGAGTGAGTCCTCTTTAATCTTTTCAATCTGAGCTGCGTCAATGAGCTTTTCTTTGATTAATTTATTCTCAGTCACTTTGATGGGATCGCGCTCTTTCCATTTTTCCAGCTCACCTTCAGGCCTATAGAGCGCTAGGTCTGCACGAGAGTGTCCTGAGAATCGATAAGTCTTTGCTTCGACAAATGTAGGTCCCTTGCCGCTTCTTGCATGATCAACTGCTTTTTGAATCCCCGTCCGTACGGCGTCGATATCCATGCCATCAAGCTCAAAGTGCGGCATGGCATAACTATCGGCTCTCAAGTGCAGATCCTCTATTGGAGTCGTAACGTTGATTCGGCTGTATTCACCGTAGATGTTGTTGTCACAGATGAAAATAACAGGCAGGTTCCAGATAGCAGCCAGGTTTAGAGTTTCATGAAAAGCGCCGATATTTGTCGCACCATCTCCAAAAACTGCAACTGCAACGTCATCTGTTCCTCGAGTTTGAAAAGAAAGTGCTGCACCGGCTGCTACGGGCATGCCACCACCAATAATTGCTGATGTAGGGAGCAGTCCTAGTTCCATATTGCTCAAGTGCATAGAACCACCTACGCCACCACAACACCCAACAGTCTTACCCATGATTTCACCCAAAACCGCTTCGGGGCTAAGTCCAAGTGCAAGGGCTATTCCGTGACCGCGATAAGTCGCTGAAACAATATCTGTGGGGCGAAGCACTGATGCAAGACCAACAGCAAGAGCTTCTTGGCCGATACATAAGTGCGTAGTGCCTCTAATCTCACCAGAGGCAAAGAGTTCATTAATTTGTTCTTCCAGTGTACGTATTTCGATCATACGTTCATACTGGGCGACCTTATTATCCTTTATTTCGGATCGACGGAGAATCTCAGCACTCATGAACCTAGACCTTCAATCTCCCACCACTGCTTCGGAGTTAAACCATTACTTATGGACTCAGTCAGTTGGCGAGCTATGTCTGCTACCGTTGGAATAAATCTTGCTTCTAAACTTCCGCTATAAGGCACGGGAACATCTGGAGTAGTGATTCTAAATGGAGCTGCCTTAAGCGATGAGAAGAGCTTTGAGGTGGTTGCTGCAAGTATCTCTGAACCCCAGCCTCCACTAAGCGGAGCCTCTTCAACTACAACTAAGCGGCCAGTCTTTGTCACTGATTTAAGGACACATTCGCGATCCCACGGAACAATTGTTGCAAGGTCAATTAACTCAGCATCTAATCCAGACAAGGCTATTGCCTCTCTGCAGATATTTACCATTTGCCCCATAGAAACCACGGTGATGTCTTTTCCTGAAAGAAGTACTCGAGCTTTACCTATCTCCATCTTTAGCGATGTATCAACGGGACCGCGCTCGGCGTAGAGAATTCTTGGCTCAAGAAACATTACTGGGTCTGGATCTTGAATTGCAGCTCGGAGCAAACTGTAAGCCGATTGAGCATCGCTGGGACAAATTACTTTCAATCCTGGTGTTGCACTTACCCAGTTTTCAAGTGTTTGAGAATGCTGACTACCAAAACCTAAACCTGATCCGCAAGATGCACGCACAACCATTGGAACAGATAATTTACCGTTACTGAGGTAACGCATCTTTGCTGCTTCTGTGACAAGTTGGTCTAGCGCAACGCCTAAGAATTCCATAAACATAATTTCAACAACGGGACGCATTCCCATAATCGCTGCGCCAACGGCGGCGCCAGTGAATGCCATTTCAGAGATTGGAGTATCCCTTACACGCAAAGGTCCAAACTCAGTAAGCAGACCTTCTGAAGTTTTAAAAGGACCTTCTGCCTCTGCTACGTCTTCGCCAAAAATCATCACTGACTTGTCGGCCCGCATCTCATCAGCTAGCGCGGTTGCTATCGCCTGACGAAAGCGGATTTCCTTAGCGCCACTCTTGACAGCTTGTTCACTCATTTGTTTTAACCTCTCACAGGGTCAGTCTCAACTCTTTAATAATTGCAACTATCTAGCGCGTGGAAACGATACCATGCTAGGATATGACTTTCCTACCTTAGGAGTCAACAGCCTCTAATGTACTCAGTAGCACTTTCTCAAAATTTGCCTCTCGCTGGCCTGAGAGTTTTAGATGCAACGTCTAATATCGCGGGTCCATTCGGTGGGGCTATTTTGGCTGACTTAGGTGCAGAAGTGATCAAAGTAGAAACTCCAGTTGGCGATGCTGCTCGAAATATGTCACCACAAGAAGGCGATAGGTCAGCCTATTTTCATATTGTCAATCGGAACAAATCTGCCATTTGCATTGATCTGAAATCTGAAAAAGGTCAAGAGAAGTTGAGGGAACTCTTGGCAGAGACAGATATTTTCCTCACTAATTTTCTTCCTGACCGCTTAGAAGCTATGCACTTGACCCCAGCTGAACTTATGAAAGTAAAGCCAGGCTTGATCTTTGGCAATTTGTCTTCCTATGGAAGCAGTGGGCCCGATTCAACAGTTCCTGGATATGACGCCACTTTGCAAGGCAGAACCGGGATTATGCATGTGACTGGCGAACCAGATGGGAAACCAGTCCGGGCGGGAGTTTCAGTTCTAGATATGGGCGCAGGCATGTGGCTAGCAATTGGAGTTTTAGCTGCGTTGGTTAGGCGTGCTGAAACCGGCTTAGGCTCGGTAGTAGAAACATCCCTGTTTGAAACAGGGGCATCTTGGGTTAGTTATCACCTTGCCGCATTTCAACTCAGCGGAAAGGCATCGGCAAGATTCGGTGCGAGTCATCCTGCTTTTGGCCCTTATGGTCTCTATAAAACTCTGGATGGAGATATTTGTATCGGGGTCGGCAATGACAATATTTTTTCCAAGTTATGCCTCCTGCTCCATCGAGAAGATCTGATAACCGATCCCAATTTTGTGACTAATACCAACCGGGTTCAAAATGCTGCGCTTCTTAGAATTGAGCTTGAACAGGTTTTGGTAACCCAGGGCGCAAAGTACTGGGCTGAACATCTGGGAAGGCAGGGCGTTCCGGTTGATCGAGTTGCTAAGCCAGAGGATTTATTGAACGATCTTCAAGCTCAAGCTGTAGAAATATTGCTTCCTTACCCTGACGAATCAAGTGGAATAAAGATAATTCCAGGGGTCCCGCTTCGATTTGATGGAGCAAGACCACCTATTAGAAATCCCGCTCCACACAAATCAAATTAATACATTAACTGCCCACCCGAAACATTGAGTACGGCGCCGGTTATATAGGACGAAGCTTGCGAGGCAAGGAATATAACTGGCCCGGCTAGTTCTTCTGGGGTAGCTAAACGTCCGAGTGGAATCATCGAAACGAATCCCGCTAACGCTTCCGGGGTTTGATTTCCGACCATCATCTGTGTGTCTACTCCACCTGGTGAGACTGCATTAACACGAACACCATCAGGAGCAAAGGAACGTGCAAGTCCTTTTGTCATCGAGACAACTCCGCCTTTACTTGCGGCGTAGACCACTGAACCGCCGAATCCACCAGTCCACCAACCTTGAGAAGAGAAGTTAACGATTGAACCTTGTGTTCCAGCGCTACGAAAAGAGTCTCGAGCTGTGCGATTGAGAAAGAAAGTAGATTTCAAATTGGTATCAATCTGGAAATCCCAATCCTCTTCAGTTACCTCATCGACGCTGCCACGTCTGCGCAAGACTGCTGCGCAATGCACAAAAGCCGCCATAGGCGCCATTTCTTGGGCCTTTTCGAAGATACCTGCGTGATTGGCCAATTGTGAAAGATCTAGCTGAAGAGATTGATGTCCCGTTCCAACCAAGCCTGAAATTATCTCTTCAGTGGGCGTTCCAGGCATATCGACCAAAAGCACCTTGGCACCAGCCTCGGCTAACCCCTGAACAACTGCCTTACCGATTCCGCCTGCGGCTCCAGTGACGACAACACTCTTACCTGCTAAACCTGAATCACTTCGCCACATTAGCGCCCCATTCTTTACCTAAGAGAGTCGGCTGAACCAATTCTCAGAAGAACTATTCAATAATCTGAGATAAACCAGTACAGTCCATTTCGAATAACTCTATTGGAAAAAACAATTTTTTTAAAGGGTGGGAATTTTATGGAATCACTTTTTGGGGTCAGTGGATCTAAAGTTTTATTGAGTGGCGGAACCGGAGGAATAGGTTCGGCACTCGTTAAAGGTTTTCTTCAAGCCGGCGCTGACGTCTGCGTAATTGCTCGCGATAAGCAGGCAGCGCAGAGCGCACAGAAGAGCTACGCGGACTTGAAAGGAAAATTCACTTTCGTGATTGCCGATTTCCTAACGGATGAATCGTGTCTCAGCGCAGTTACCGAGGCTACGGAGATTTTAGGCAGGATAGATACATTGGTCTTAGCGCACGGTAACGCTAAACCCGGACCCGCTGTTGATACCACCCATGAGGCATGGTCGGATCAGATTCAAGTTAATTTAACAGCGACTTTTCGCCTAGCCCAGGCTGTGGCCCCTGCAATGATCCAACGAGGTTCCGGAAAGATCATCACGTATGCGAGCATGCTGACATTTCAAGGTGGGCTAAATGTAGTTGGGTACGCCGCTAGCAAAGGCGGGGTTGGACAACTCACGAAGGCGCTCTCTAATGAATGGGCGCCTCACGGTATAAATGTTAATTCGATTGCTCCTGGATATATAAAGACTGAGTTGAATCAACACATTTGGCGAGACCCGGAGCGTGCAAAATCAGTGTTAGCCCGTCTGACAAGTGGGCGATGGGGCAACCCGGAAGATCTCATTGGCCCCACTCTATTTTTATCTTCCCACGCCTCGGATTATTTGCACGGGGTAATTCTCCCCGTGGACGGTGGGTGGCTCTCTCGGTGAAGTTCACGGTTGGCATCGATAGCTACTCTTTTCACCGATTCTTTGGCGAGCACACCAAGTGGGAGGAACCCTCCCAGGAACAATGGGCCCTTACAGATTTCTTTAATTTTGCAGATCAGCAAGGTGTTCCCTTTCTCTCTCTGCAGACTGTCTACCTAAAGAATGAGTTAGATAACTTCAAAGAAGATATAAAGAAATGGCGCACTAAGTCCAAAGGCGATGTGGTCTTTACCTGGGGCCACCCCAATGGATTTGATGGAGGCCTTAAGCCAGAAGCGCTCTTTGATGCGCTCTATTTCCTGCAGGTAGCACATGAACTACAACTACCGCAGATGCGAATCGTCTTAGGAAATCACTGGAATTTCGATATGCCAGAGCAGGAACGGTTAGATAACCTTCGACCACTTGTACGATCTTTGGTGGTAGCTGCTGAAAGTTTCGGTATCAAGATTTCAATAGAAAACCACGCAGATTTTCAATCACAACAAATCATGAGTTATATCAATGAGTTCAACTCTCCCTATCTAGGGATGTGTTTAGATTTAGCAAATGCTCGAAGAGTGGGAGAAGATCCGGAACAACTCTTGAGAGATTTCGATTTAACTAAAGTATTTATGATTCAAGCAAAAGATGTTCAAATTATTAAGGGCCACGAACACCCCACAGGGTGGTGGCCAAGTCAGTACTTTGGATCGGGGGATGTCGGACTAAGCGGGTGTTTAAGCGTGCTGAAAGAGAAGAAGTTCGATTCTCCAGTTGTTGTTGAGATTTCTAATTTGTTTACAGGTTTGCAGGAGCGCGAAGTGGCCTCCCAAGCAATTCAATACTTAGTTGCGGGGCTGAATACGTGAACTAGGCACTGGAAACGATTCCCGAATTACGCCTAAGATACCTAATTATGTCTGCTTTGTCCTATTGACGAGCACTTATTACAGTCGTACATTTGTGGAAACGTTTCTTCAGAAGGGGAGAAAAATGCTAAGAAACAAAAATATTAAAAAAATCTTGATTGTTCCCATGTTGGGAACAGCGCTGGTTTTGACACAAATAACCGGTAACGCTTTTGCGGCGGGTACCAGTTTCGATCTAGCTGGTCTAGCAAAGGCTTTTAATGCTGCCGGTTATGACCAAGTATCAGCTTCACTTCTCCGTGCAGATAATCCACCACTTACTCTTGCCGATGGAAGCACCTTCCGCCTCGCAAAAAGTATTGCTGCAAAGATTAAAGCCGGTAAAGCATTCAATTACGTTGAATCAATTCAATCTAACGGAATTGCTCTCTTCTCACCTCAGTACATGATTGGCTATAAAGCTTCATGTGCTATAGCAAAGAAGTTCGGTGCAATCAACTGTAAAGAAGTTGCACCAAACCCAGCTGGTCCAACGCAACAAGTTGCTCAGATCCAGGCACTTTTGAACACAGGCCAAATCGACTGCTTGTCCATCGAACCAACAGATTCGAACTCATTAACTGATATCACAAATGCAGCTATGAAAAAGGGAATTCCTGTTTTCACAGTTGGTGTATCAACTAACGGAAACGAATTCACAAACTGGACACAGATTCCTGATCTAGAGGGCGCATATGCCGCTAAGACTCTTCTTGCTTGGATGAAAAAGACCGGAAAAAAGCTGACTGTATTCTCCGCAACTGGTGGCGACACAACTCAGTATTGGGCACAACATCGCATGATGGGATTTGAAAAGGGCATTAAAGCCGCAATCCCAGGTGCTACCTTCATCAATAGCGCGACAAGCAATCAATTAAACGTCAGCTATGACCCAGCAACTACTTATGATGCATACAAGGCGCTACTAGCAGGTCAGCCAACCTTGCAATTCATCCTTAACGTTGACATTGGTGCAGAGCATGCAACTCGTGCGATTCACGATGCCGGCCTTGATGGAAAAGTATTTGATATGGGCTGGAACGTTTCTAAGGGACAACTTGACGGTATCGAAGCCGGAACTCAAGTTGCTGCTTTGGATCAAGGTTGGGCACAGCAGTCTGCATTCGGTGCAGGTGCTTGCATGACCTATTTGCGCACTGGAAAGGTTGCTCCAAATACACAGCACCTCATTCCAGTTACCACTGCTAACTTGGACGCAGCACGTGTTGCATTCAACAAACTCACTGGAGCAAATAACTAAGACGTAATAGACACTAGGGGCGTTGGGCAAGTGTTTTCTGCTTGCCCAACTCTCTATTTCCAAGAGAGGGCAATTCAACGTGAACATAAGTACTAAATTAACCAGAGGCCGTAAATTTAAAGTCCCTCATTCAACGGGGTTATTCGGCGCCTTGATTCTCGTGATGCTTGTCTTCTCTCTCCTCTCACATGGACTATTTCTTTATGTAGATAATTTATTGGGCCTATTGCGCTACGCAAGTTCACTTGCAATTCTCGGCTTAGGCTTAACAATAGTTTTGATAGTTGGAGAAATTGATCTATCTTTCGGAGCCTTGTATGGCTTCTGTACAACAGCATTTGCAGTCGCATTTTTAGCATGGAATTGGCCTATGTGGCTCGCACTCGTCTTTGCTTACGGTTTAGCGATTCTGTGGGGCTCATTCAATGCGTTCTTTACAACGATTGTGAAAATACCCTCGTTTATTGCAACTCTAGGATCAAGCACATTTATCTTTGGCTTTACACTTCTGATTGGAAATTCAAATACCTTTGCAACAGCAGCTCCACCTTTAGGTTCGCATACTTCTAAAGATTCGATCGCATTCTTTAGAGGAATCTCAAATCAGGATTTACCTGCAGGTTTGCCTATGCAGGCGATTTGGATGGTTGTCATTATGGTCATTTTTTGGTTTGTTCTATCTCGTAGCATCTATGGATTTCGAATTAGGGCAATTGGCGGCAACAAGATCGCAGCCGAATTAGCCAAGCTGCCGGTCAAAAAATATAAATTTATTGCTTACATTCTTTGTGCAATGACGGCTGCCACCGCGGGAATTTTGGACTTTTCCTTTATCGGCACCATTCAACCTAATGCCGGGCAGACCTTCCTATTCCCAGTATTTGCTGCAGTAGT
The DNA here is from genome assembly GCA_903907665.1 of uncultured Actinomycetes bacterium. Next base: position 10,934 of record CAIVOW010000245.1, read on the forward strand.
CATCGGCGGAGCCAGCCTGCAAGGTGGCATTGGAAATGTGACAGGTACGATTTTGGGAGCTCTTATACTTTCCATCATTTCCAACGGTCTCTCTCTGCTTGCCTCCGGTGCTTTTGCGCAACAAATATTCTTGGGAACCGTCACCATCGGCGCAGTTGTAATTGATGTCATCTTGAGAAGAAGACGAGCACGCTCGTGAGAGATGAAAAAGCCACTCATAAAACGTTAGAAGTTAAAGGGATTAGCAAAAGATATGGAAAAACCATAGCTTTAAATCAACTAAACCTCACTGCTCGATCTGGCGAGATATTAGGAATTGCTGGACCCAATGGGGCCGGGAAGAGTACGTTGATCAAGATTTTGGCTGGAGAAGTCGAGCTTGACTCCGGAACCATCACTATCAATACAAGTGAAAGTGCTGAAAGTTCGCCCGTATCTCAAGTCGCAGTAGTCCACCAAGAGTTACAGGTTTATCCCAACTTAAGCGTGATTGATAACCTTCTTATAATTCGAGAAAATCAAGGTCTCTTTCGTCCCAAGTCATCCAAAAAGGAACTGGGAATCTTGGAAGAGATGCGCCTCGGTAAATTTAAAGATGAAATTCTAGGTGAACTCCCACTTGCTGTAGCTCAGCGAGTCGAGATTGCACGAGCTCTTCTTAGCGATGCTCTAATCTTCTTATTTGATGAACCAAATTCTGCACTAACACCGGAAGAGTCAGAAGATCTTTTCAATGCAATGCACCAATTAAAGGACCTTGGCCATATCGTTCTATTCGTGACCCATAGATTGGCAGAATTAGTAGAACATTCCGACCGAGTTCAGCTAATTATTGATGGTAAGGCAGGGACAATATTTGAAGGTTCAGCGTTAAATGCTGAAAATATTGCCGCTCAGTTAGTGATGGAAGAGTCGCGCCAAAGAGGCAATCAGACGACCCAGAAGAGAGCTTTTGAAAGCGGCTTTATTAATGTCAAGAGTTGGACTCACCATAGAAAAGCCTTTAAGGAGTTAGATCTTGAAATACGTGCAGGAGAGATCATCGCGATAGTTGGCGTTGAAGGTTCTGGCGGCAGAGAATTAATCCGCTCTCTGGCCGGAGTAGAAATAGCTTCGGGTGAGATATTAGTTAACAATAAGAAAGTTGACCCAAGGAATTCTGGTTTCGTATTTGTCGCTGCAAATAGAGATTCCAGCGTATTTCCAAATTTAACTGTTGGAGAAAATTTAGTAATTAGACACAGTGATTCCATCTCTAATAAGTTTGGTTGGGTGTCAAGTAAGAATTCAAAAGTGCTCGCTTCGCAATCAAAAGAGCAGTACACGATTAAGACTGATTCCCTCGGCTTGAATGTTAAATCTCTCAGTGGTGGAAACCAACAGAAGGTGGCGATCGCGTCAGCGCTATCAACTAAACCCGTCCTAGCACTCTTTGAGGAACCTACCCGTGGTGTGGATTTAAGCAGCAAGGCAGATATTTATGCCTTACTCAAAGACCATACGAAGAGTAAATCAGCAGTAATCCTACTTTGCACCGAAGAATCAGAGGTGTACGACGTCGCTGATCGTGCATGCGTGATGCAATTAGGTGAAGTAGTAGGAGAAATCGATATCAGCTCTTGCGCAGATTTAGAAGATTTAGCTCGAAAGATTGCGAAATTTACAACGAAAGAATCTCAAGCCGCTAGTTGATGTAAATCTACGAAGGAGAGAAGAAATGAAAGCAAACATCGAGACACTTGCAACAGGTTTAGGTCACCCAGAAGGCCCGGATATCTTGCCGGATGGTCGAATTGTTATGGTGGAAACCTACACAAGCAAGATTATCGCTTGGTCTGCCGAGCGAGGTATTCACGACTACGCAGATTGCGGTGGTGGGCCAAATGCCTGCATGTTGGGCTCAGATGGTGCAGTTTATATAACTCAAAATGGCGGCACGGTGGGTACATGGAGAGCAAAAGTAATGTCAGTACCTTCTATCCAAAAGGCTTGGCCAGATGGAAGAGTCGAGATAATTGTCGATGAAGTAGATGGTTATAAATTACAAGCGCCCAATGATTTGAGTTTTGGACCGGATGGACGTCTCTTCTTTACAGACCCTGCAGATTATCTTCCAGATAACAGAGGACTTGGTCGTATCTTCTCTGTAAACCCCGACGGTACCGGAAATCTTTTAGAAGAAATGCCAAATGCATATCCAAATGGAATTGTTGCCGATAAAGATGGCACTGTTGTTTGGGTAGAGTCTTATGACAGCGGCATTTACCGCTTACGCCCGGGCGAAAAATCAGAGAAGATTGCTCAGCTGCCCGAGAATCACGTACCTGATGGTCTAAAGATTGATGAAAATGGAAATCTTTGGATCACTACTTTTAAGGGTGGCGGAGTAGATATTCTCAAATCAGATGGAACGTATATTGATTTTCTTGAAACAGGTGGTGTTCCACTCAATTGTGTCTTTGAAGGCGAAAATCTAATCATTACCGATTTCGGCGATATAGATACTCTTTCAGTTGCGGAGCCAATGGAAGGCAGACTGTGGAGAATCCCTGTCGGAGTTAAAGGAATGAAGCTCTTTCGCGGGGCAATTGGATGACTAGTTCCCTTGATTCCCTTGATTCCCTTGATTCCCTTGATCCATTATTTTCTGTAGCAGGGAAAATTGCATTCGTATCAGGGGCTGGAAGTGGACTCGGTAAAGCAATCGCCATTGGTTTAGCGGCTCGGGGCGCCAAGGTGGGAGCCCTCGATTTTGCTCCAGAGCAAGTACGGGAAGTCTGTGATGAGATTACTGCCCAAGGGGGACGTGCTATTCCGTTAATCGCTGATGTAAGGGATAAGGCTGCGCTCGAAAGCTGTCTTCGGCAGTTGATCAAAGAATTCGGAGTTCCAGAGATTGTTGTTGCTGGTGCTGGAATCGGCCGGCGCAGTCCTGCAATTGATATGCCAGATGCCGATTGGCAAGATGTTATCGATATCAATTTAACTGGTTCATGGAATATGGTGCGGCTCGCTGCAGCAGAGATGATTAAAGCCAAAGTTAAGGGCTCAATGATTTTCATCTCTTCCATTGCAAGCTTGGTGGGAATCACAAACGGAAATGCTAATTATTCTGCGAGCAAAGGTGCAATCAACGCTCTGACGCGCACCCTAGCGATGGAGTGGGCGACCTTGGGAATTCGAGTCAATGCTGTTGCACCGACCCACTTTCGAACCGCAATGATGGAGAAAGCAATTTCATTAAACCCAGAAGGCGCCGAATATTTCACGAGGAATATTCCTTTAGGCCGAATGGGTGAACCAGAGGAGCTCGTGGGAACGATTGTCTATCTATCTTCAGCCGCATCGAACATGGTTACTGGAATAGTTCTAGCTGTTGATGGTGGACATACCGCGCGATAAAGAAGCGGTTACCTAGCCATCTGCTGGGCGTTGAAAGAGTTCGATGGGGTAACCATCGGGATCTAGCAGATAGAGAGATCGTCCGCCTTTATTGGGTCCTTCAGTAATATCTACGCAACTCTC
>CAIVOW010000246.1 GCA_903907665.1 uncultured Actinomycetes bacterium
AGGCTGGCTCGCCCTCGATGACGAAGGCTTCTCCGGCCAGCTCCGCGAATGGCTGAAGACGCTGCGCAAGAAGAACGCGAGCGTCATTTTCGCAACCCAATCTCTCTCGGATATCGATGCCCTAGATATTGTATCTAGCAAGAAACCTACAGCGATATTAAAAGTTGGTCGCTCAACAGCAGGAGCGCTGGCAGCTGCGTCGCATACAGGAGCAATTGCAACTGAAGATCGCGTAATCGATGCCGCTATTAATTCAACTTCGGCAGTCCGTGTTGATGACGTTGAACAGTTGATTGATGCCGGACTTATTTTTTCAAGTGGGATTAAATCTCTCGGTAAGAATATTGCGATTATTACCACTTCTGGCGGTTCAGGAATTTTAGCTACTGATGCAATTGAGAAAAATGGATTAGTTCTAGCTAACTTTTCTCAATCAACGCTTGATGAGCTTGGCAAAATTGTTCCGACGTATGGCAACATTACCAACCCGGTGGATGTCACAGCAGCTGTAATGTCTTCGCCCGACCTCTTTGAGAAATGCTTAGAGGTAATTGCGCGTGATCCTGGGGTAGATGCGATTGTTGCATGTTTTGCAGTCCTTGTTGGAAGTGATGTCGACCGCATTGCTAACGCTCTTGGCGGAGTTCAAAAAATTCGCAAGCTGCCGATAGCCGTTGCGCGAACTGGCTCGGCAAGTTTGGCCCCTGAAGCAAGCATAATTTTCTCCTCCCTCAAGCTTCCTGTCTTTCCAACTCCTGATCGTGCAATTGCTGCGCTACGAATTCTTCATCACAGCTCCCGAGCATCAACGAGAATTGAATCAAAGATGACCATTGGACTTCCCGTGCCATCGCCAACGGCCACAGAAGTTGAGTTGAAAGAACTGTGGAATTCTGTCGGAGTTCGCGTTCCACTCTCTGTTGTAGTGCACGATGAAGCCTCAGCGTTAACAGCAATTGAAACTGTTGGTGGTCGTTCGGTTATGAAAGCAGTCATTCCAGGCCTCCTTCATAAGAGTGAAGCGGGTGGTGTGGCGCTGGACATTACGTCAGCAAACGGTGCACAAACATATTCACGTCTTTCTATGCTTGCACCTGATGGTAAGGCTAACCCAGTTCTCGTTGAGACTTTTATACCAAAGGGCGTAGAGGCACTAGTTGGGGTTACATCGAGTTCACTTGGAAAAGTTTTGACAATTGGAGTTGGTGGCATCCTCACTGAGATTATTGATGATGCTGCGATTCGGCTTCTTCCAGTAAATGCAGAAATAGTTTACGAAATGATCGGTGAGACTAAACTCGCGCCACTTCTTGCTGGAGCGCGTGGAAGTGCACCAGCAGATATTGCTGGATTTGTTTCAGCAGTACTTCGTATTGCTGAAGTTGCAGCTGGTTGGCCAGAAGGAAGTGAGCTTGATATGAACCCCATCACAGTTCTACCTAGTGGAGTATGGGTGCTCGATAGCGCATACTCGCTTTCAGAAGTGCACAACGAAAGGACCAGTATCTAAATGGATGTAGGAACACTTGTCGCGCGGGCAACGACCACATACCGCGATCGAATTGCGGTAGAGGACGAAGAAGGTTCACGTACCTTTGGCGAAATTGGGGGACGTATCTTTCAGCTTTCCCGCGCACTTAAAGCACTGGGACTTCAGGAAGAAGATCGAGTTCTTGATCTTCAATTTAATCAAATTACATATATAGAAAGTGATTTGGGAATATCAAGTGCGGGCCTATGTCGAGTTGCTCTTAACTACCGTTTACACCCTGATGACTGGGTTCGTATCGCGAAAGACTGTGGCGCAAAAGTTTTGATTATGAATCATAAGTTTTGGGAAGAGTCAGCGCCACTGCGAGCACTTGTGAATAACGTGATTCTTATTCAAGGCGATGAGCCAGGGACTACTAAATACGAAGATTTCCTTGCTGCGCAGCTTGCTGAGCCATTACTGCTCTCAGTTCATCCCGACACGCTTGTGTCGTTAAATTATTCAAGCGGTACTACCGGAAATCCAAAGGGCGCTATTCGAACACATAGAAATAGAATTTCTAGTTTAAATAATATCGTTACCGATATTTTGAAGCGCACACCAGATGAAACTGACTGCTGGATTCATGCAGGCCCAGTTACTCATACGAGTGGCCTCTTTGTTCTTCCATATTTTGCGTTTGGGGCAAAGCAAATCATTATGTCTAAATACGATCCAGAAGTATTTGTCGATGCGATTCAAAATCGTGGCGCAAATGCAACTGCACTCGTGCCTACGATGGTCGCTCGATTGCTTGCCATGCCAGATATGAGTCTTGAAAAAATGAAGAACCTTCGCATGCTTGGCTATGCAGGTGCGCCAATGGCGCCCGAGCAGATTAAACAATGCTACGAAACAATTACGCCAAATATGGTTCAGTACTACGGACTCGTTGAAGCAATTCCCCCGGTTACTGTGCTCAGCGCGCAGGATCATAAGAATGGTATTTATTCACAACCAGAACTCCTTACAAGTGCGGGTAAGCCATGCATAGGAGTTGAAATTCTGATCGTTGATGAAGAGAACAATCCAGTTGCGGTTGGTGAAATTGGAGAGGTAATAACACGTGGAGATCACGTTATGCGCGGATATTGGGGGGCAGCGGGCCTAGATGCGACGGTAACTAAGGCTGTGCGTGATGGATGGCTTCACACGGGTGATCTTGGAAAGATTGATGCAGAAGATCGGCTATACCTCGTAGACCGTAAAGGCGACATGATTATTAGTGGTGGATACAACATCTATCCTCGCGAAATCGAAGATGTCGTCGCCGAGGTTGAAGAGGTGCATGAAGTTGCAGTTGTTGGCGTCAAAGATGTCGAGTGGGGCCAACGCGTAGTGACGCTTGTGACGCTAAAGCCTGGGGTGACATTAAGTGAAGCTGAAATTTCTGAAAAGGTAATGGCGCACTGTAAGTCTCGTATGGCTTCCTATAAGAAGCCAAAATTAGTTTTAGTTGTTTCTGAATTTCCTTTGAATTCAACGGGTAAGATTGCAAAGAAAGTTTTGCGCCAACAATTGGAAGAGACGAAATAGATATGACAACCGAGAAGCCAGGTGAATATCCATACACTCGTGGAATAAATCCAGATGCGGGTGTTTGGACCATGGGTCAGTACGGTGGTTTTGGAACGCCGGCTGAAACTAATGAGCGCTTTAAAATGCTCTTAGAACAGGGACTAACTGGCTTTAGTGTTGCACTCGACCTTCCGACACAGCTAGGACTTGATTCTGATGATCCACTATCACTAGGTGAAGTGGGCCGAGTTGGTGTTGCTATCGATAGTTTGGAAGATATTGAAATATTGATGGATGGAATCCCACTTGAAAAAATAACCCAAGTTCGGACTACCGCTAACTCTATTGGATATATCTGGGCAGCAATGTTTGTAGCGCTTGCTGAGCAACGAGACATGGATCCAAATAAATTTGGCATGTTTATTCAAAATGACGTCTTAAAAGAATACATCGCCCGAGGAACGCAAATTTTCCCAGCAGAAGCAGGGCTTAAGCTTTCAACAGATGTGATCGAATATATTGCGACAAAAGTTCCGCGTTGGGTATCACTTGCTATGAGTGGTTACCATATTCGTGAATCAGGATCGGATGCAATTCAAGAAGTTGCTTTCACTTTTGCTAACGCTCGTGAATACCTTGATGCGGCAATTGCTCGCGGAGTTACCGTTGACCAAATTGCTACGACTCTTTTTACATTTCTCTCATCAAATATTGAATTTCTCCCGGAAGTAGCTAAGTTTCGCGCCGCACGTCGTACCTGGGCTCGCTTAATACGCGAAAAATATGATCCAAAAGAAGCCAACTCTGAAAAGTTGCGCATTTTTGCATTTACCGCTGGTTCATCGCTCACTGCTCAACAGTCTATGAATAACGTGGTGCGAACATCGATCGAGATGTTGGCTGCAGCACTTGGTGGAATTCAGACAATGCACGTATCTGCTTTTGATGAGGCACTTGGAGTGCCTACTGAGGAAGCGGCGATGCTGGCGCTTCGCACGCAGCAAGTTGTGGCTTTTGAGTCCGGGGTATTGAAGAGCGTGGATCCGCTTGCCGGAAGTTATGAAATTGAGCGCTTAACTGATGAGCTTGCTGAAAAAATGTGGGAAATGCTGGAAGAGATTGAAAAGCGCGGGGGAGCGCTAGCCTGCATCAATGATGGTTGGTTCTCAGCAGAACTTTCAGAAAAAGCATATGAATTTGCAATGTCCATTGAGTCTGGTGAAAGAAAACAAGTTGGAGTAAATATTTTTAAAGCAGATACTCCGCCGTATAAACCATTTGAAATTAATCCTGAGAGCGAAAAGGGCCAAGTTAAGGCACTTCAGGCACTTCGAGCAAAGCGAGATAACGCAAAAGTAGATGTGACCCTAGCTGAACTCCATCGCGTTGCCGTGTCGGGTGAAAACATTATGGATGCCTGTATTGAGGCTGTTAAGGCGTATGCCACTGTAGGTGAAATCGTGAATGAACTCCGTAAAGTCTATGGAAAGTGGAAACCCACTCGTACTTTCTAGCTTTTCTGATGAAGTGAAATAGCTTCAACTAGCTCGGCTATCCCAGTCGATTGCTCCATGGCGCCTAATAAAATCAT
>CAIVOW010000247.1 GCA_903907665.1 uncultured Actinomycetes bacterium
ATAAGTTTTGGAATTAAAACTTCCTTCACACGAGGTTTACCAAGGGGTTCTCCTGCTGCAACTTCGGCTGCATTAATCTTCGTCCACTTCTCGTGAGTGATAACGCTATGCCCCGTAGGTAATAACTCTTCAATCCCTTTGGAATTCTTTGGCTCTTGAAGGTTTTCAATAATTAGCTTTACTACATCCGATGCATCACTTTTGTTAGTACCGATTACACCTGATGGTCCTCGCTTTGCCCAACCAACAACATACAAATTGCCATCAACGTGACCATCAATGTTTTTTATCTTGCCGTTATCGAGGGGAATACCCTCCATCGGAATTGCGTGATAACCAATTGCGCTTATTACTAATGAGCAGCTGATGGTGTGTGTTTCTCCGGTGTCTACAATTTTGTCACCATCGACTCTATTAATTGAAAAAGTTATTCCTTCGACTTTTTCAGTTCCAACAATCTCTTTTGGGGCGAGGAGGAAATGTAAATCTAGCGAACGTGGGTGTCCACTGTGAGGGTGATCAGCAATTAGACGCATCGCTTCAAGGTTATGACGAACATCTTTTTCAACTTCGCCTTTTGCTTCAGCTCGAGCTGTAGCAGCGCTGATTTCATCCTCATTAATGTGGACATCGGTATGTTCAAGCTTTGGAAGATCGCGTAATTCAGGTGCAGTAAATGCTGCATGTTCTGCGCCTCTGCGCGCTGCTATATGTACTTTTCGAATCTTGCTTGCGTGCAACGCAGCCAGCGCATGAGTCGCCGTATCGGTCGGATCAAGCTCTGTTGGATCTATCGCCAAGATTCGCGCGCAGTCCATCGCTACATTTCCGGCGCCGACAATCACCGCAACTTCTCCATCAAGTGGAACATCCACAGCGGTAAAGTCTGGATGGGCGTTATACCAAGGTACGAAATCTGCTGATGAAATAGAACCTCTAAGATTTTCACCAGGAATCCCGAGTTTGCGACCAAGGGTTGATCCTGTTGCCATTACAACAACGTCATACACCTCACGGAGTTGATCAAGCGCTACATCTTTTCCGAGCTCGACATTTCCATAGAAACGAAAACCGGGTTCAACTGAGATTTTTTCGAAAACTTTAGCTACCGTCTTTATTTTTGGATGATCGGGGGCAACACCAGAACGGACCAATCCCCAAGGCGTCGGTAGGCGTTCAATCAGATCAATCGCAAAATTAGTTTCATCAGTCTGCAAATTTTGAAGCGCTTGTGCAGTGAAATAACCAGCAGGACCTGCTCCAACGATTGCAACTCGATATAACGTCACCAACATCCCCAAACCTGATTAGTACTTTCTTTAAGTTTAGCCCAATGTAGAAGCGGAAATTTGAACGCCTCCCAGGGATTTCTACTTAAACAAAGATAATTAACGGCTCTCCAATTTTAAGGCTGACATAAATGCCTCAACAACCTCATCCTTACTCCATGGCGTTGGAGCCATTGTGATGAAGAAATCCTCAAGCGCAATGTTTGCTAAATTATCAATATCAGCTTCGACAAAACCGAGGCTAGATAGCACTGGGAAATTGAGTTCGGCAAGAATTTTACGGACAGCTTTAACTGCGCGCGACCCATCCTTACTGCCATCGTCAGGAGCGCCCATTGCATCAGCAACTCTTTCCATTTTTGCTGGAACAACTTTTGCTTCGCGAGTAAGTGTTTCAACAAGTACTAAGCCAATGGTGAGGCCGTGCGGGACATGCTTTAGCCCACCAATTGCTTGGCCAAGTGAATGCTCAGCGGTGCAATCTGAAATATTCATCGTTAACCCAGCCATCATAGATCCTGCTGCCATACCTGCACGAGCAGCTTTATCGTTTCCATCTTTATATGCACCAACTAACGCTGGGGTCATCATTCTGATTGCTTCATAGCCAATGGCATCACCGATAGGTGTGCTGCATTTGGCAATAATTCCTGCGATTGCTTGAGCGAGCGCATCAATTCCAGTGTTCGCGGTCATTGAAGGTGGCATCGAGTAAGTAAGTACAGGATCAACAATCGCAACCTGTGCACGTAAGTTTCCGTTTGCAATTCCCGCCTTACGGCCTGCATCGGGATCGGAAATAACAGATCCTCCCGAAACTTCAGATCCAGTTCCTGCAGATGTTGGCATCGCAATCAAAGATACAGTTGGGATTGGATATTCAGGTTTACGAGCTTGAAATTCGCGGAATGTAATACCGAGTTGTGCACAGAGGCGAGCCGCTTTCGCAGTATCAATGACAGAGCCACCGCCCAGAGCAACAATCGCTTCTGCCCCTGACGCAACAAGTGCTCGTGTGGCATCATCGACCATATCAATGGTTGGTTCACCGGCGGGTTTTTCAAAAGTTGTGACAGTGATACCCGAAGCAGTTGCTAATTTATCCATGCATGCCTTGGCCGCCGGATTGAACTTTTCTATTCCTTCATCCACCATTAAAAAGACTTTTGTTGCACCACATTCAGCCACCACATCTGCAAGGGTTAGCGCTTTACCTTCACCGAAACGAACCTTGACGGGGAGGTGATTGTTGAACGCTTCGATATTTTCCATAGGTGCTCCATAGGTAGATGCGAATGTAAAGAGCGGAGACGAAGAGATTTGAACTCTTGAAGGGTTTAACCCCTTACCTCGTTAGCAGTGAGGCGCACTCGACCGGGCTATGCGACGTCTCC
>CAIVOW010000248.1 GCA_903907665.1 uncultured Actinomycetes bacterium
ATTGGAATTGATGTCGGCGGAACTAAAGTTCTCGGTGGTGCTGTCGATAAAAATGGTGTAATTCAAAAAAAGGTTCGGCGAGATACTCCAAACTCTGGTGGCGAGGCGCTGAATCAAGTAATTGCGGAAGTAATTGAGGAGTTACTTCATGAATTCCCAAGTAATTTTATTGGAATTTCAGCGGCAGGCTTAGTATCAAGCGATCGCAGAACAATGCTTGGCGCCCCAAACATTGCGAATTGGGACGGCGTGGACATTGCTGGTGCCATCGATAAATTGATTGGCATAAAAGTAATTGTAGAAAATGATGCAAATGCTGCTGCGTGGGCTGAGGCCTATCATGGTGCAGGTCGTGGCGAGAAGAATGTTTTAATTTTGACTGTCGGAACTGGATTGGGTGGTGCGGTTGTAATCAACGGCGAGCTTTATCGAGGTAGCCACGGAACGGCGGCTGAATTTGGTCACGTCCGCGTAGTTCCCGATGGGCATTTATGTGGTTGCGGTGTCAATGGTTGTTTCGAACAATATTCTTCCGGGACCTCGTTAATGCGTCGCGCAAAAGCAGCAATTGAAAAAGATCCACATGCTGCACGCAGCTTGCTGGCACTGGGTGATGGCACAGTTACCGAGCTAACTGGAGCGCACATTACAAAGGCTGCCATCAGCGGCGATGCACTAGCAATAAAGATACTTGGCGAAACCGGAGATTGGCTTGGCATGGGAATTGCAACATTGGCTATGGTTTTTGATCCAGCCCTAGTAATTATTGGTGGTGGTGTGGTTGAAGCAGGAGAATTGTTACTTGGTCCAGCACGGATCGCGATGGAACGAGTTATGCCATTTGCTGGGAAACACCCATCACCGCGAATTGTGGCGGCAAAGCTTGAGAACGATGCTGGCTTAATTGGTGTTGCTGATTTAGCAAGGCGTTAAAGAATAACCCCATCATCAAAATCATCGTCCCGGCGTGCGGTGCGCCAAATATAAGTCGCAATTCCACCAACAAATCCTAGAACTCCAGGCCAGGGGCCAAGGCCGAGAAAATCAAAGCCAGTGATGATTTCAATCAATAAATAGAGGGCGCCGCCAAATATTCCAACGAGAGCTGCTCTGGAAGTTTGGTCTACCTTGGGAAGTATTGGGTTTGGTTGGACAAAGCGCTCAGTCGCATTTTCGACACGATCTAAATCATCTAGATAATTACTCGGCGATGATTCATCGAGAGACAAACCAGAAACTATTGACTCAAACTCAGCGTCGATAAGCTCTCGTTCGTCAAGTACTGAACTTGATTCGCCACGTGCCAGCTCGCCTGACATTACATCTAATATGAAAGCCAGAGTTTCTTCATTCAATAATTCTGCATCAAAATCTAGCGCTACATTATGAAATGACTTTTCAAAGGCTATTTCTCGGATATCAATTGAAAATACATTATTAATAATAGTTTCGCTACAAACAGGATGTACCACATGATCATTTATCGAATATGCAACCATTAACGGCAGGTCTACTAAATAAAGATCACGTTCGACAATTTTCCAAAGTTTTTGTAGTGATGCGAGCGCCTTAAGTGGGATTCGGCTATAGCCATGAATTGGCGGATTGGGCTTAGCGACATCACTAACGCCACCACGAACTGTGGAAATTAATTTGGAAAGAGCTGGCACCAGCCACATGAATTTGCGCTCATCATAGATTGAAGCATTGAGGAGTATTAGTCCTTCTAGCTCGGAGCCGCGAATTTGTGTTAGACGTAGCGCGAGCGCACCACCGGCAGAAAAACCTGCAACAAATACTCGGTCACATACTTTTTTCAATTCTAAATATTCGGACTCAATGCTGTCGTACCAGTCTTCCCACGTTGAGTTATTTAAGTCTTGAATTTTTGTGCCATGGCCTGCGACTCTTGGCACAAAGACAGTAAAACCTTCTGCTGCCATTGAAAGAGCCCATGGCTTAATAGATGCTGGGGATCCGGTGAATCCGTGCAACATCAATATTCCAGTTTTTCCGCCTGAGATTCGAATCCCCTCGGAATTAGGGATATCTGGGTTTA
>CAIVOW010000249.1 GCA_903907665.1 uncultured Actinomycetes bacterium
AGAGATGCGAAATATCCGCCGTCCAAAAGTGAAGAAGTGGAGAGCAGGGCGATGGAGAAAAATGCGTGAATACTCATTGCAGCAAAGAGAATGATGATTCGCACAATGTGTGGCACCTTGCGAGGATTTGGGTCAACGCCAATAATTACATGGAAGAAAAGGTATCCCGAAAGCAAGAAATGTAAATCCATAATTACATGGCCGGTATGGCTTTTCATAAGAATGCCGAATAGTGGCGTCATGTACACCAAGAAAAGTGATCCATCAAAAATTGCAAGTGCAGTAATTGGATTTGTATAAAATCCCATTACTTTTGAATGAATGAGCGAAATAAGTGAGCCTCTAATACCGCGTTCTTCGTTTGTTCGACCAATTGGCAAGGTTCGAAGCGCCAGCGTTATCGGAGCACTCAGAACTAAACCTATTGGAGCGATCATTCCTAGAATCATGTGCGAAATCATGTGGAAAGAAAATGCGTACTGCGCATAGATTCCTATGCCACCACTAGTTGCAAAATCGGCAGCGCTAATTCCGCAAATGAAAGCGATAGTTCGGCCAATCGGCCACTTATCTCCGCGACGCGACAGAATCACAACGCCTCGGATGTAGAGCGCAGTCCAGATGATCAAAATACCAAGAAAGAGTGCTTCGGGTGAGTAGGACCAAAAGAGGCGAGCGAGGTTTGGTTCATCTGGAATCGAGATTTTCCCATTGTGTGGTGGGGGCTGCATTGTTGAGAGCCACCCGCCCACTCCGATTGTTAATACCATGACAGCTAACTCTGTACCCAAGAGTGAAAAAGTTTCAGTTGGCTTCTTTGCAATAATGTATTGACGATGTCTCGCGCCGAACGCGATTAAGAGAGTTGTTAGAACAATTTTCAGGAGAACTAGTGAAGCGTATGGCGAATCCCAAGCGGCGACAAAGTCGAGGCGAACAAATGCATTCAGGGTGCCTGTAATAGTTACGATAATTGCGGCCCATAACGCAAAGGAGCTAAAGCGCTTAAGGGAAATTGCGCGAGCGGCAGGTGAAATCACTATTAAGCCCAGCACTCCACCAACCCATAGCGTTATAAATACGACGTGAAAGATTAAAGTTCCAATTGCAAGTGAGTGATTACTCAATCCACTGGAGTGACTCTGAAAAATCGGAAGAATGAGTGAAACTAACGTGGCGAGAAGCGCCCCATAAATTGCTCCAACTTTCTTCGATTTGCTCAAGAGCAGAGTTGCGAGCAGCGCTATGAGAAGTTGGGCAAAATAGACACGACCGATAATGGTCTGCTGCAAGAAAGAGCGAAGTACATTGGAATCAAAGGAAGTTGAAAGCCCACTGCCTAATATATTTGCTACCTCAATAAAGAGTGAGCCGACAAGAGTTACCACCCAAACCATCGCTGCTAGCTGAGCCAACCTTTTGATTCTAAGAGCCTCACTCTGTAGAAAACCTTTTTTCTCTTCTATAAAGAAGGCCATAGCAAAGAGAAGCCCGATAGTGGTGGTGGCTGAAATAAGTGAGAGATCTTTTACAATGGGAGTAAGTAGGCCGATAATCGTATTTGAGCTTGAAAGTCCATGTGTCATCGCCTGAAAAAACAATTTCTAATTCCTTTATTCGTGACGAGCGCTAGGTGCAGATTTCTTATGTGAAGCTTTGCGCTTCTTGCGTTTCATCTGGCGCCACAAGGTGCGTGCATACCAAATAAGAAATAGTAGAACCGCGCAACCTAGTAAGAAAATTACGATTACAAAGATTGCAGCTCCATGACTAGAGCTGGTAGCACCAGCGGTTTTTGAAATTGTTGGATTGGGAGTAGGGGTTGCCGGCGACAGGGTGGCGGGTGCATTGAATAAAAATGTATAAGAACCTTGAAGTGGACTTTCGCCAGCGGCGAGCAAAGTATATGTAACTGTATAAATCCCTGAAGTGGTGAGAGGTTTCAATCCAACTACAAGGGAAGTATCTGCAACAGTTACCGAACCATCATCAACGGGGCTGCCCTTAGGATCAACTACCGAAAGTTGATTACCATCTGCTTGAAGTGGAGATGCTCCCACTACCGAAACCGCGTTTGGGGCAACCTCAAGAACTTCCCCAGCGCTAGGCGCACTTGAAGTCAAAGTGTTAGCAAATGCCGATGTCGGGAGAGCAAGAAAAATCGCGGCCGTTGCAACAATTAGGCGCAATTTCATAGCTTTCCTCTCCTCGATTAGGGTCAATCTTCTCACTTGCTTACAATACGCACTATGCCAACGTATGAGTATGCGTGCAACGCATGTGAGCACCAGTTTGAGCTCCTGCAATCCTTCACGGACGCACCCATCAGTGTTTGCCCTGCGTGCGGGGGCGATGTTCGTAAGGTTTACGCCAACGTTGGAGTTGTGTTTAAGGGAACAGGTTTCTACAAGACTGATTCGCGCGCAAAGCCAACGGCTGAGTAATTCAACTTTAAAAATTAGTAATGCGGTGGGCGATCTCGCTTCAACTCTTCATCCCTCGAATTCTCAGAAGCGATTTCGGTTGGATCTTTTTCTTCCTGATCGGAAGTCTTTGAAGGAATGAGTGGTTTCGGTGTATTTTCGCTCACTTTTTAAGTCTACTACGTTCTCCTGCGAGCCTTGTGGCTGAGATAATTGACCTATGTTTACACGCCTAGGTGGCTTCATTGTGCGCCGGAAGAAATCAGTATTTGTAGTCTTTATCGTCGCCATTTTAGTGATGGGCGGGATCGGCTCACTGGCCTTCGCCAAACTCGATAGCGGTGGATACTCAGACCCCTCGAGCGACTCAGCAAAAGCAGCTAAATATTTAACAGATACTTTTCACGTAAAAGATCCAGCAGCAATATTAGTTGTGCGCTCTAACAATCTTGTAACTGATGCAACAGCTGTATCTGATGCAACTGAGCTTGAAAATGCAATTAAGGCAGATAAGAGCGTAGCAAAGACACTTTCATACTGGAGCACTGGTGGTGCGCCAAATCTCGTTAGCCAAGATCAAAAAGCGGCGTATATCTTTATTTATGCCACACAAAACGATCCATTAAAAGCTAAAGACCTTGGCAAACTGATCGAAACAAAATACGAAGGCACATATAAAAGCTTCCGCGTTTATGCCGGTGGCATCGCTGTCTTTAATAACGCAGTGAGCACAAAAATATCAAAGGACCTGGCCATTGCTGAATCGGTTTCAATACCGCTTACATTTATTCTCTTGGCATTTGTTTTCGGAAGTCTGGTCGCATCGGCTATGCCGCTCGTGGTTGGAATTAGCGCGATCCTTGGCGCCTTCTTCTTCATTTATCTGATCACTTTATTTACCGGTGTCTCAATTTTCGCGCTCAACCTTATTACCGGTATGGGACTTGGGCTTGGTATCGATTATGCCTTGCTCGTGGTCAATCGCTTCCGAGAAGAAATTCATCATGGTAAATCAGTAGAAGATGCGATCGTAAAAACCATTGCCACTGCTGGCAAGACTGTCTTTTATTCAGGAATTACCGTCATGATAACTCTGGCTTCACTCATGCTCTTTCCTCAGATGTTTTTGAAATCATTTGGGTATGCCGGAGTAACCGTAGTAGCTATGGCAATTCTGGGAGCTCTCATTCCCCTTCCTGCAATTCTGGCGATGCTTGGCCATCGCGTAGACAAACTTGTCGTTCGTCGCAGCGCAATCACTCCAAAAGAGGATGGCCGCTGGGCGCAGACTGCGCGGTTTGTAATGCGCCGTCCGGTAGCTGTAGTGGTTCTCTCACTGATTGTTTTAGGAATTGTTGCTTCGCCAATTAAGAATGCAGTCTTTTCTGAAGTCGATAGCCGAGTCATGCCAGCTAGCTCGCCGGTAGCTCAAACTGCGATGATCATGACTAAGTATTTTCCTGGACAAGAAGGAAATCCGATTCAGTTTATTATTCCAAATGGTTCGAGTATGGGTTCTCAAGTTTTGGACTTTGCAAATGAGGTAGCAAAAGTTCCAGGCGTAGTACGTGTTAATCCAAGTGAAGTTTCAGGAACAACGCTGCGCTTTACCGCCATCCACTCCATGGGACCACGAACCCCGGATGCAGAAAAGATGATTAATGCAATTCGGGCACTTCCACATCCGAAGGGAGTTCTCGTAGGAGGAGTTGCCGCCGACTATGCCGATAGTCAAAATGGAATTGCGCGCACACTGCCTTGGGCGCTTCTTTGGATAGGAATTGGAGTGTTAATTTTGCTCTTCCTATTTACTGGCTCAATAATTTTGCCCATCAAGGCAATTCTTCTCAATGTACTTTCGTTAACGGCAATGATTGGCGCATTGACGTGGATTTTCGTGGAGGGTCATTTAATGTGGCTCGTCGGTAGGTTCACAGTTACGGGAAGCATAGATACTTCTATGGTCATTCTTGTAGCGGTCGTAACGTTCGGTCTCTCTATGGACTATGAAGTCTTCTTGCTTTCCAGAATCAAAGAAGAGCACGACGCTAGAAAATCCAATGTGGAGGCAGTAGCCACTGGACTTCAAAGATCAGCGCGTATTATCACTGCAGCTGCGATGCTCTTGGCGATTGTTTTCGCAGCCTTCCTTACAAGTGGTGTGACATCGATTAAAACGTTGGGATTCGGCGTTGCGTTCGCCATTTTGGTTGATGCCACAATCGTTCGTGGCCTGCTCGTACCTGCTCTCATGCGCCTCTTTGGCGAACGTAACTGGTGGGCTCCACGCTGGATGAAACGGTTTAGCATCACGCATTAAATCCTTTAGGCTTCACCTGCTAGATTCTTACTGGATTCTTAAAGGATTCTTACTGGATCCCTACTGAATCTTGATTGTATGTAACCCAGTCCTAGTAGCTCAGTGGATAGAGCAACCGCCTCCTAAGCGGTAGGTCGCAGGTTCAACTCCCGCCTAGGACACCAGATTTATGCCGCGATTCACAGGAAATTCACCACCCAATCGGGGGCTATCTCCACCTCTCATCCCACCCCCTGGCCTAGAATTTGGAAATAACCTCTGGAGGTAACTTGTGTTTAGTAAGTTAAAGAAAATTACGCCAATGAGCGTTTCAATTGGCCTCATGGCCGCTCTTCTTGTCGCGGGCGTAGCATCGCCTGTTCAAGCCGCAGCCGTGAAGCAGGGGGCTGCTTGTGTTAAGTCAGGTGCTAAATCTGTAAAAGGCAAGCTTTCCTATGTATGTCAGAAAAACCCAACGACAACAAGTGCAAAGCTTGTTTGGATTTCAACTGATTGTGCCGCTGCTGCCAAAACATACCTTTCAACTAAAGCCGACAGCGATAAATTCACCTCTGAGCAGACAACGGCGTTGACAAAGATGAAAGCAAGCGTTGACTCCTGGAAAAATGTCGTAGTGCTCCTCGACCAGAAAAAAGCAGCACTTGAAACCAATCTTTATCCGCTATGGAGTGATCCAAAGACAAAAACCATGGTGAAGGCCACTGGAATAACTTCTGCGATTGCCCAACTGACGGGAAAGGTTGCTGAAATTACTGCAAAGCGCGATAACGCTCTTAAGCTTTCTACCGCTGCTACATCTTCAACTATCGATAAGGCAAACTGGGCAAAGGCTGCAAAGTATTACGATCAAAGCGTTCTGACCTACTCTCGAAACCTTGACAACCTTACAAAGGTTTCACCAAAGATTGATTCTGATCGCGAACGCGCTGTCACACAAATCGCAACAATGCAGACTCAACTCGATGCCAGTACAGCCGCACAGGTTGAACTTACATCGCAGATAACTGATGGCGCTAAGCAAGCACTCAGTTATCGCGCTATCGCCTGCAAAGCTGGTATTTAAGCGTTACAAAAAGTAGAAAAACCAGACTTAACCAATAGTCACAGTCTTCGCGGTCGCTGCGATTGGGTACTTAAAAAGTGCCTGGTTCGCAGGGCCGCGTAGTACTTTTCCGGAAGTATTGAAAGTCGATCCATGAGCCGGGCAAATCCACGTACTTCCTTGTTGCTCAACAGTCACTCCCTGGTGAGTGCACGAGAGATTGATTGCTACAAATCCATTGACCGCCGATGAAATTCTGGCGATAGCAACTGAGGACCCATCCCCCAAAGCTATTGTGACTGCGCCACCAACTTTTGCAAGAGATTTATTCTTAGCAAGAGTAATTTGAATTTTCTTTCCAACCTGCTTCACTCCAATAGCAGGAGCTGATGCACTTGCAATATCTGTCGAGAGTCCAAGAACCACCGCAACTGCTCCGCAAAGTACGGCGCGCCGGCCAATGTGAGCACTCTTTGTATCCTCAAGATTCAATTCATTCAACACAAAAATCTCCTTAACCTATTGCTATGTAGTCCTATGCCAATACTTTGACCTTATGCAGTTTATGAGCCCTGACCATTTTGTGAGTGCCAAGGCAGGAACTTACCGTTTTCTGCGAATCAGCGCTGCGATTATGTTGGCCGCCCAACTGGGAATTCGCTTTGTATTTCCAACGCCGTCCCCCATTCCAGATTTACTCCTTTTTAATGGTGCAGCGCTCTTGGCAGCATTGTCCGCATACTTGGCGCCACTTTTTAATGATCGTTGGGCAGTTTTCGCACTCTCAGGAGCCATCGGTATCTGGGCTATCGGTTCAACAATTTCGAGCGCCGAATCCTTCTATTCATTTCGACTCTGGCGCGGGTTTTCTGATATTTCCTATGCACTTTTCTATCCCCTCGCACTCTTGGGCTTAAATAGAGCAATAACTTCTATGAGGAAACTGCGCGCCACTGAAGTTTTGGATGTAGCAATTATTGGCCTTGGGGCGACGGGCGCAATAGCTTCTCTCATTCTTAAGCCGGCGATGCTGCAATTAAATGGCTCACCAGCGGCAGTTTTTCTAGCCATTTTGTATCCGATTGGAGACATAGTTCTGCTTGTAATGACGCTCATCTTAATTTGGTTTCAAAAGTTATCACTCAGGTCGATTTTGCTGCTCATGGGAATTTCACTCTTTGCAGCCACTGATCTTTATTTCATTTGGGCTTCAGCAAAGTCGAGCTACGCCTTTGCTTCTCTTGTTGATGATGGTTGGGTACTTGGCTTAATTTTATTGGCAGAAGCGCTATGGCACCCGGGTGGAGAGAAAGAAGTAAATCCTAAAGTGGTTTCAGGGGCGACCTTAATTGCACTTCTGATAAGTGGCCTCTTGCTAGCTTTAGAAGTTATTAAACCTCGCGAATTACCTACTTTCGTTCTGATTCCTGCTTTTACAACTTTGGCACTCTCTTTTATTCGAATGAGTATTGCCCTTCGTGAAGCACGTGAAATCAAAGATGAACGAGCGCTTGCAAGAACGGATGAACTCACCGGACTTCCAAATAGGCGTCGATTCATTAGCGCCCTTGAATCCCTCAACAATACTGAGGCACTGCTGCTGCTTCTAGATCTCGACGGATTCAAAAAAGTTAATGACACTCTTGGTCATGATGCAGGAGATGAACTCTTGCGCCAAATCGCTCTGCGGTTTTCCAGGCAAATACCAAGAAACGCAATTCTTGCCCGATTAGGCGGTGATGAGTTTGGCGCGATTATCTACGGCACCACTAAAAGCGGCTTGGAAGTAGCTCATGCGCTTCGTTCTTCCCTCACATATCCAGCCTCGATAGGTGAACATTCGGTAACGGTTGGAGTTAGTATCGGAGCAATCGAGAATGACAATAAGCCAGAATTAATGCGCCGCGCAGATGCTGCTATGTATAAGGCAAAGCAATCAGGTTCTGGAGTTACTCTTTTTGAACTTTAATTTCCTCTAATCGGGCAAGTGACTCAAGTCTTTCTGTGGCGTGATCCAAGATTCGTTCTGGGTAATTATTGATATAGCCATCTAAAACAGTCCAGGGTTCATGTATTTCACTATCAGCTAGGTGAGCAAGCTCTGGAACGTACTTACGAATATATTCACCGGTTTCATCGAACCGTTTGCCTTGCTCTATAGGATTAAATATTCGGTAGTAAGGCGAGGCATCCGTTCCACACCCTGCAGTCCATTGCCAACCATGGACGTTTGAGGCCAAATCAAAATCTACAAGATGCTCACGGAAGAAAGCTTCTCCAAGCTGCCATTCCAGGTGCAAATCCTTAACTAGAAATGAAGCTACAACCATGCGAGTGCGATTGTGCATCCACCCTTCTTTGAGAAGTTGTCTCATCGCAGCATCTACAAAGGGATATCCCGTCTTGCCTTGACGCCAAGCGTCGAACTTGCTGTCAGGTTTGTCATAGCGCATTTCTGCAAACTTTGGCGAATAATAGTTATGTTCTGAATGAGGGTTATTGAAAAGTACATCGGCATAGAACTCTCGCCATGCAATTTCCTTACGGAATACATCGTGTCCAGTTGTCTCACCTAAATTCAGAAGCAACGTACGAGGATGAATCTCTCCCCATTTTAGGTGCGCGCTCATTTTACTTGTGCCATCAACACCTGCAAGATTTCGAGATTGATCATAATTATCTAAAATATTTTTAGTGAAATAATTAAAGCGCTCTAGCGCTGCAACTTCTCCGGCCGGCGTTATGAGCGCGCCTTCCGGAATTTCCCAATCTGGAAACTCGCGATCATCACTAGTGGGCATAACGAGTGGAATATTTTTTGGGCACTCAGCCGGCTTTCGCCAACCATGCTCTCGCCAGGCTCGATAGAAGGGCGTGTAGACCTTGTATGGCGTGCCATCACTGGGTTTAACTACACGACCTGGGGCTACCGCATACGGACTGCCTGTAGCTACTAGGTTTATTCCAGCCGCAAGAACTCGTTGGTCACGCTCGGCGCCATATCGTTCATATTCTTTTGAGATGTGTACAGAACTCGCTGAATAACGCTTGATCAAACGATTAAGTACCTCTACCTGATCACCCACCAGTACGTGAAGTGAATTGTTAAGAGATTGATCTAGCGCACGCAGTGATTGACCAAGGTAGGCCAACCGCTTCGATCCCGCTCCACCAATAAGTGCTGGGTCTAAGATAAAAATAGGAATAACTGCTCCGCCGTTTGCGGTTGCTTCTTCAATCGCTGCAACTAACGCAGGATTGTCACCAAGACGAAGGTCGCGCCGAAACCACATAATTGCATTTGTGGAAGTTGTAGAAGCCATGCTTTATCCTCTCATCATGAGCGCGAATATGGAGATTCTGAAACGTTTTCAAATTCGAGGCGCTCCTGGAAATGTCTCCAGAACAAGTTTCGATGGGCGAATCGTCGATTTCTGGTCTCCTGAAAACCCCACTCACCTCATTATCGCCCATGATGGACAGAATATTTTTGATAAAAAGAGCGCAACAATGGGGCAGACGTGGGAACTTGTACAAGCCGCCATCCGAGTTTCAGAAGATTTCAATATCACTCCCCCTGCAATTATTGGAGTCTTTCATAGCAGCACCAAGCAAGATCCTTTTGGCCGAATAAAAGATTTAGCCCCGCAAAAACCATTTCTCGGTGGAGTCGCAACACTTGGCCCATCAAAAGTTCAACTCAGCGAGCTACGGGGAGATAAATATCTTGCTCAAATTGCTCAGCAAATTATTCCAACAATCAGCAAGATGATTAACCTAGAACGAATGTAGCGATGCTACAGAATCATCCCAACCTTTTACAGCCTGTGGCTTGCGTGGTCCTTCGCCGATATATCTAGCGGATGGACGAACAAGACGACCAGTGCGCTTCTGTTCAAGAATATGGGCCGACCAACCCGCAGTACGGGCAGCAGTAAACATCGTAGTAAACATATGAGATGGGACTTCAGCAAAATCAAGAATAATTGCTGCCCAAAATTCAACGTTAGTTTCAAGTACCCGATCTGGTTGGCGTTCGCGAAGTTCTGCAAGAGCTGCTTGCTCTAAAGCTTCGGCAACCTGATAACGAGGTGCATTCAATTCCTTTGCGGTACGACGCAAGGTGCGAGCGCGTGGGTCTTCAGCTCGGTACACGCGATGGCCAAAGCCCATCAAACGTTCCTTGCGATCCATCAAATCTTTTACATATTTGCGAGCATCGCCCGTCTTCTCAACTTCTTCAATCATGTGAAGAACACGTGATGGCGCACCACCGTGAAGTGGACCTGACATTGCTCCGATAGCTCCCGAGAGAGCAGCTGCGACATCTGCGCCGGTTGATGCAATAACGCGCGCGGTAAAAGTAGAGGCGTTCATTCCGTGCTCGGCAGCAGAAACAAAATATGCATCGATTGCTCGAACATGTTTTGGATCAGGCTCGCCACGCCAACGTCGCATCATTCGCTCAACAACTGTATGTGCTTTATCAACTTCAGATTCAGGCACAGCTGGCGCCACTCCACGAGCCGCTTGGGCAGCATAAGAAAGAACCATGACTGAGGTACGTGCAAGATTGTCGCGCGCTTCTGCATCGTCAATATCAAGAAGTGGTTTAAAACCCCAAGCAGGTGCCAACATTGCTATCGCTGATTGCACATCTACGCGAATATCTCCTGAGTGAACTGGAAGTGGAAAACGCTCAGCTGGTGGAAGGCCGGGATTAAATTCATCGTCAACGAGCAGGCCCCAGACATTTCCAAAAGTGACGCGGCCTACAAGATCATCAATATCAACTCCGCGGTAACGAAGAGCGCTTCCCTCTTTATCTGGTTCTGCAATTGTTGATTCAAATGCAATGACGCCTTCTAGACCAGGCTTGAAAGCTTCTTGTTCTGATGACACGGGTGACCCTCTTTCGGTTACAAATCTCAATCCTGGTGCGTATTCTGCTCCCTAAGCCCGCGCGTTACCAAACGCAGAATTCGGGGGCGCACTCATGAGGAAAGTGATGTAAGCAACAGGATGAGCGACAAACTTGATCGAGAAGCGATTCGGGAGCTGCGACGCTCATACGGGGATGTTGGATTGGCACAATTTCCAGCAGACCCTTTCGA
This sequence comes from uncultured Actinomycetes bacterium, assembly GCA_903907665.1. Next base: position 10,900 of record CAIVOW010000249.1, read on the forward strand.
GCTGTTCCATGCCTGGCTTAAGGACGGCCTGGTAAACCCGCTGATTGTTGAAGCCAACGCAATGGTCTTATCCACCGTTGATGAAAATCAGCCGGTGAGTAGAACTGTCCTTTTAAAAGATGCTGATAATTCTTTTACTTTTTTCACAAACTACAACTCTCGTAAAGCTTCTGAAATCTCTAAAAACGAACACGTGAGCCTACTTTTTCCTTGGTATGCCATGGAGCGACAAGTGATTATCTTGGGCCAGGCAAGTAAAGTTTCAGCGCAAGTCAGCGATGAATACTTTCAAACTCGGCCCTGGGGTAGCCAAATTGGTGCTTGGTCTAGCGAGCAGTCGCAAGACCTCGAGTCGCGTGAAGCACTCGAAACTCGCTTCAAGGATTTCGCCACTAAATATCCTGAAGGAACAACAGTGCCGACACCCCCACATTGGGGTGGGTATGAAGTAATACCGACAAGTATCGAATTTTGGCAAGGTCGCTACTCACGGTTGCACGATCGCGTGCGCTACACGGCGCAGTCCAATGGGTGGAATGTGAAACGAGTGAACCCGTAATTGCTTTAATCTTCGCCTATCACCAGGATGACCAGGATTACCAGGATGACAAGGATGAAACAGATGACCAACGATATTCAGATCCCAGCAGAACTTAAGCCCGTAGACGGTCGCTTTGGAAGTGGACCATCAAAGATTCGCCCAGAAGCAATCACTGCACTTGCAACAAAATATGGCAACGTGCTTGGTACTTCACACCGACAAAAGCCAGTGAAGAACGTCGTCAACAGAGTTCGTACAGGGTTAACGTCACTTTTCAATCTGCCAGATGGTTATGAAGTTGTGCTTGGGAATGGTGGTTCGACTGCGTTTTGGGATATCGCAACTTTTAATCTCATTGAAAAGAAATCACAACATTTAGTCTTCGGCGAATTCTCTTCTAAGTTTGCTGCAGCAGCAAAAGAAGCTCCGTTCCTCGAGGAGCCAACAGTTATTAAATCTGAGCCTGGAACACATCCAGTTGCGGTTGCTGAAGCTGGCGTCGATGTTTATGCGCTAACTCATAATGAAACTTCTACCGGTGTTTCATCTCCCATTATTCGCCCGGCCGGAACAGGGGATGCACTTGTCCTCGTCGATGCTACTTCGGGCGCAGGTGGGTTAGATATCGATATTACTCAAACAGATGTGTACTACTTTGCTCCGCAAAAATCTTTCGCATCTGATGGTGGATTATGGATTGCAATTATGAGCCCTGCTGCGATTGCTCGGGTAGAAAAAATTAAGGCAAGCGGAAGATGGATTCCTGCATTTTTCGACCTCTCTATAGCAATCGAAAATTCACGACTCGATCAGACTTACAACACCCCAGCTCTTGCGACTTTAATCTTGCTCGCTGAGCAAATTGAATGGATGAATGCCGGTGGCGGGCTCTCATTCTCCGCAGGACGTAGCGCCCAATCTTCCTCAATTTTGTACGCGTGGGCCGAAAAGACTTCCTATACAACTCCTTTCGTAGTTGATCCAGCTCAGCGCTCCAAGGTAGTGGCCACCATCAACTTTGATGACTCGATAGATGCGACTGAAATCGCAAAAGTATTACGAGCTAACGGAGTCGTGGACACAGAGCCGTATCGCAAACTAGGAAAGAATCAACTTCGCGTAGCTGTTTTTCCAGCAACCGACCCGGAAGATGTATCGAAATTAACTTCGTGCATTGAATTTGTTGTAGAAGCTCTGAAGAAATAATTGCGTGAACTATAAAGTACGTCGCGCCGTTACCATCGCGGTATTAGTGGCACTTACTTTGCTTGTCGTGATTTCAGCACTAAAGAAATAATGAAGGCAGCGCCAGCTGCTATTACGCCACAGGCTGAGATAGTTTCACGTACGCCAATTTTCTGACACATCCAGCCAATGAGGGGTGAGCCAAATGGTGTACCTCCCATGAATGCCAACAAATAAAGTCCCATTACGCGACCTTTGATATACGGGTCAGTCGCATTTTGTACAAAAGAATTCGCATTTATCATTGTGGCGAGGGCAAAGAATCCGGCAAATGGAAGAGCAGCGATGTAAAAGAGAAAAGATGGCGCCCAAGCGAGGATCGATAGCCAAGCGCCAAAGACCATTGCACCAGCCATAATAAATCTAGGACCTCTTCTGCGATCCATCCGAGCAGAAATAATGCCAGCGCTCAAAGACCCAACTGCAATAACCGAACCAAGCAAACCATAAATCGCTGGGCCGCGGTGAAAAACTTGTGTCGCCATTAGCGCGTTGAAGATTTGAAAATTTAGCCCAAAAGTTCCCATGAAGAAAACTGTCACCATCACTGCAACAATTTCTGGACGGGCACGTACATACCGGAGTGCATCTATTGATTTAGCTTTAATCTCCTGCTTCTTCTCGAGAAAAAGCGCTGATTCATCCACGGCATATAAAGCTCCTAAAACAAAAAGATACGAAGCTGCATTTAAGAGAAACGATGGGCCCGTCCCAAACCAAGCAATGAGTAATCCGGAAAGACCAGGTCCAACTAATCGGCCAGCATTAAAGTTTGCAGAATTTAGACTGACTGCATTCGCAACATCGCTCTTTCCAACCATCTCGCTGGTAAAGGCTTGGCGTGTAGGTGCATCAAGTGCGCCGAACGTTCCAAGGAGCACAGCAAGGACATAAACATGCCATAAGGCAACACTGTGATTCAAGACTAAAATTCCAAGGAGTAAGGCACATAAGGCTGAGCCTCCGTTAGTAATCATTAATAATTTTCGTTTATTTAGGCGATCAGCAAGTGATCCACCATAGACACTTAAGAGAAGTGATGGTGCAAATTGAAGGCCCGTAACAATGCCAAGTTCGCGACCTGAGTGAGTTAATTGAAGGACGAGCCAATCCTGGGCAACCCGCTGAGCCCAGCCACCGACATTAGATACAAAATTGGAGATAAAGAAGAGTTTAAAATTTCTGTGCTGAAAAGATCGCATAGATTGCGCAGATTTTTTGGATCTCTTCAACCTCTTCAACCTCTTCAACCTCTTCAATTTAGCCACTTAAGCATTGTAGGCTTACTTACATGGGACAAGCCGTGAAAATTATTATTACCGGCATCTTTCTATGGCTCATAGCCCTGATTATCGAAATTGCTCGCTCAGCCCCCAGCTCACAAATTTGGATTTGCATCGTAGGAGCGCTACTAGGTTTGGTAGGCCTGCGTTATACGATCAGACGCAAGCGCCGCGAAAATTAAGGATTAATTTGACCGGCGATGCCGTGCAAAACCTTAGCTAACCGCTCTGCATCTGGACCAGATGGGTGACGTCCATGCCTCAGTCCGTTGCCTACTTTATCGAGCAACTTAATTGTGTCTTCAATAATTGTTGCAAGGTCATCAGAATCCATCCGAGTATTTGCTACGACTGATGCTGGCTCTTCAATAATATGAACTGACATTGCCTGCGGACCTTTGCGGCCTTCAGCAACACTAAACTCCAATTTTGTTCCAGGCTTTACCGATGGAACACCGGTAGGTAACGCCGAT
>CAIVOW010000250.1 GCA_903907665.1 uncultured Actinomycetes bacterium
CCATCTATTTCTATGGTTGCTTTGGGGCTGCCTATACGAGAGCCAGATCCGGCCGCCAAGATTAATCCAACCTTCATCGCTATACTCTACGTCATGCGCGAAATCATTGATGAGGTTTTGCCTTCCTTTAATTCCGGAAAACCCTTCGCACTTGCAACAGTGACACGCACTTGGAGCTCTGCACCTCGCCCAGTTGGTGCAGCCATGGCAGTACTCGAATCCGGCGAAGTCATCGGTAGCGTTTCAGGCGGCTGCGTTGAAGGTGCAATCCATGAAGCATCTCTTGAAGTTCTCAAGACTAAGGCTTCGCAATCCGTTACATATGGCGTGAGTGATGACAATGCATTCGCAGTTGGCCTTACATGCGGCGGCACCATCGAGCTCTATATTCAATATGTCCATCAATCAACTTTCCCAGATTTTGCCGAAATTGCAGCCAAGATTGAAGATAAGAACGCGGTCGCTGTCGCAACTTTGGTTAACGCAGAATCCGGCATTGGGGCGCGCATAGTCCTTACAAAAAGTGATGCTTCAGGCTCGCTTGGAAATTCACAATTGGATCACGCTGCAATCGAAGGCGCCCGCGCGCTCTTGAACCACGGAACCACAAAGACTTTAAAGCTTGGCCCTAACGGTGAAAACAGGATGGATGATGTCTCAGTCTTTGTCGAATCTTTTGCACCAGCACCTCGAATGATTATCTTTGGTGCAATTGATTTTGCGGCTGCCGTTGCTCGTATTGGTAAATTTATGGGCTACTACGTCATTGTCTGCGATGCTCGAGCGCTCTTTGCAACAAAGCGACGCTTTCCAGATGCTGATGAAGTCATAATCGATTGGCCCCATCGCTTCCTCCCAACGATCGAAGTTGATGAAAGCACTGCGATCTGCGTACTTACCCATGATCCAAAATTTGATGTGCCTGTACTTGAAATCGCCCTACGCACCAAAGCTGGATATATCGGCGCTATGGGCAGCAGACGTACCCATGAAGATCGTCTCGTAAGACTTAAGGAAGTTGGAATGAGTGACGCAGAGCTTGCCAAGCTCAAATCTCCCATTGGTTTAGATCTTGGAGGCCGGACTCCCGAAGAGACTGCCATCTCCATCGCAGCAGAAATTATTTCAAATCAAGTTGGAGGAACAAATCAACCGCTAACAAAAGGCAATGAAGCAATTCATAAGACTTCTCTAGCCAGCGAAGATGAGCCTGCGCCAGTATTGAATTAGTCTGGAATTAATTAGCCTGGTTAGTAAAAGGAGATCCAGCGCGCAGTTGAACCTGATGGATTTATTCCAGGGTTAATAAGTGCAAATCCTTGTGCCTGTGCCACTCCACGTAACATCGCGGAGCCCAAGTACGCGGTAGGTGTAAATACTTTTCCATCTCGCGTGCCCGGTACTAACCGCGAAAACCCTTCCGGAGTCGTTAGTGACGAAGTTAATTCAATGACTTCTAACTTTTCTTGCGTAGCGCCGAGGAAAGTTTTAATTAGTGGATTTCCGAATGAATATAAGGCAGCGAGAGCGGATTGTGGATTCCCCGGCAATGCAAGGAAGGCAATATCTCGACCGCTGTGAGTAACGCGAGCAAGGAGCACGTGATATCCAGGACGTACCTTGACGCAATCAATCAACATAGTTGCCCCTAGGTTTTCGAGCGCGGGCTTTACGTAATCTCTAGGGCCATCAGCAGTTCCACCAGTTGTAATGATTAAATCAACGAAGTCGAGTACCTTACTAATTTCCCGGTTGAAAACTTCGAGATCATCTTTCACGAATTGTGCCGAGGAAATAATGGCACCCATTTTTGAAAGTATTGCAGGTAACTGCGGACCAAGTGCATCTCGAATTGCACCGTCTGCTGGAACTCCTGAATGAATTAGTTCGTCGCCTAAGAAAAATATGGCTACCCGAGGTTTCTCGATCACATCTATTGAGTCATGCCCAGTTGCTGCAAACAACCCTGCCATGGGTGCATTAACTCGAGTTCCTGCGCTGACAAGAACATCGCCATTTTTGCTCTCCATGCCTGCAGGTCGAATATTTGCGCCTTCTTCAATCTCACCAGAGATGTAACCACCATTCTCGGTGGCCTTCTCCCACGGGATTACAGCAGTTGTTCCTTTCGGAATAACACCTCCCGTTGCTATAGCCAAACAATGTCCGTAATGAAGTGCCTGTGTAGAAGTTTTGCCGGTAGCAACTTCGCCAATGAGTTTCCATGGACTGTCACCAGATACTGCCCAGCCGTCCATCGACGATGTTTCAAAGGCGGGCAATTGGCAAAGCGAGATAACGTCTTCTGCAAGATACCTATCTATTGCATCTGAAAGAGAGACTTTTTGTGGCTTCAGTGAAGAGAAACTCTGTGATGCAACTGCCAGGGCTTGATCCCACGAACCTTCGCGCATGGATATTACTTCTGGTTCTTTAGCTGAGATTCGAGCGCTTTAATACGTTTATGACTATTTACATGGTAGTAAATCATTCCGATGTCAAAAATGAACATTAGCCCCATCACCATCCACATGATGTTCATTTCAAGACGATCAGAATTGGAGTAAGGCATATTCATTAGATAATTATGCACCCTTCAAGACTGCGATTGCTTCAGCCAAAATCGAAATTGCAATTTCAGCAGGAGTAGTGGCACCGATATCAAAACCAGCGGGACCGTGAACGCGTGAAATATCTGTAATGTCACGATAATTGAGCCAATCTTCACGGCTCTCCTGCATCTTCTTAGAACCAAGAGCTCCGATATATCCAGCTTTGCTCTCAAGGGCATATTTGAGGCTGTTACTTGATGTTTCTACCTCGTGTCCCATAACCACTACGCAGTCCATCGGCGAAAGAGTTGCGGTGAAACCTGCAACCATTGTAGGTCGTGGATCGACGGAAACATTCCAACCGATTCCGCGCGCAGCACTTTCGAGCGCATCAGCGATTGGTCCAGCACCGGCGATAACAAGTTTTGTGATTGGATGGTAAATAGTCACAATGCGATCGCCAAGATCCAGAGAAGTTGATTTATTTTTACTAAATTCTTCAGCTATCTGAGGGTCTGCGGCAATAATTGTGACGGAGGTAAAGTACTCAGAACGAACTATTTCATCGCCATCAAGATGGCAGATGATTGCAATCGATTCGCGGTCTAAAAATGCTTGCCATAAGCCACTATCAATTGCATTAGATGGTAGTACAGCAAATTTCAATGTGCTTCCGGCTGGCACATTAGATATGGTTGATTCGAAGTCAGTAACTACTCGGGTGATAATGCGACCATTAGGTAATTTACGTGTAGCTTGCTCAATAAGTACGCCATCACCGCCAGCGAAGTCCGCCGCAAGGAACTCCCGAAGATCGACGAGACTTTCCTGAAGTCCGTCGGCGTGAAGG
>CAIVOW010000251.1 GCA_903907665.1 uncultured Actinomycetes bacterium
AATCATCATGGTTTCTAGAATTAGTAAGAGAACATAAAAAGTCTTTACGCTCCAGCGGCCCCCTTCCGATTCATTCCAACCAGCAAGGAAAACAATCGGCACAAGAATTGTGGTTAACAAAATTAGTACAAGCGCTATGCCATCAACGCCTACGGCGTAATTAATATTGAAACTTGGGATCCAAGATCTAGATTCAACAAACTGGAATCCAGGAGTTCCAGACTTAAAGCGCGCTACCATCAAAATAGATACGGCTGCTACTAAAAGAGAGATGCCGATCGAAACTTGCTTGATTAATTTAGCCCTTGAGTTGGGTAGGAATCCAACTATGAATGCGCCGATCAATGGCAGTAGCTCGAGGGTAGTCAAGATACTCATAGGGTCACCAACCAAATTGTGAAGACCAAAGCCAGAACACCGAGCAGCATGAGCAATGAATAGCTGCGGACGAAGCCATTTTGGATTTTGCGCATGGCTGTTGAGATTGCGCCAAGGGTCCAGCCAACCGTGCGCACAATGCCATCGATTACCCTGTAATCAGTGAGTACAAGCCCCGCTGTTAACTTCTGTCCTGGACGCATAAGAACAGCTTCGTTAAAGGAGTCTTGGTATAGATCCTTGCGTGCGGCTTTAGTAAATACTGAAACTTCGGTAGGCGCATCGACTGGAACTGTGCGGTACTTAAATATCGCAAGGAGTACTCCTAGAAGTACGACGCCGAGCGCTAGACCAGAAACAACTATTGGCTTCATTAACTCTTCGCCAGATACTACGTGCTGTGAGTTAACAACAGGTTGTAACCAATTAACAAGTGCACTTCCCGAACTTAATAAGAAACCTGAAGCAACAGAACCGACTGCAAGAACCACCATAGGCGCCCACATCAAAATTGGTGACTCATGAGGGTGGGCTTTATCATCCCAACGCTTGCTTCCAGTAAATGTTAAAACAATTACCCGCGTCATGTAGAAGGCGGTGATAGCAGCACCGAGAAGTGTTGCGCCACCGAGAAGGATCCCCTTTGTTCCACCAGAATTAAATGCTGTTTCAATAATTTTATCTTTTGAATAAAAGCCAGCGAAAGGTGGAACACCCAAAATTGCAAGGTAGCCCAGTCCGAAGGTAACTGCTGTAATCGGCATTGCTTTGGCAAGTGCCCCATACCGACGCATATTTACTTCATCGTTCATCCCATGCATCACAGACCCAGCACCAAGGAACATGCCTGCCTTAAAGAAACCGTGAGTTAGCAAGTGAAGAATTGCAAATGCATATCCGATCGGACCAAGACCGGTTGCAAGAATCATGTAACCAATCTGTGACATGGTTGAAGCGGCTAATGCTTTTTTAATGTCATCTTTCGCGGTACCAATAAGTGCACCAAACAATAAAGTTATTGCACCTACAGTTACGACCATCAACCGAGCATTAGGTGAAGCATCAAAAATAAAGTTTGAGCGGGTTATTAGATATACGCCGGCAGTAACCATCGTCGCCGCGTGAATTAGTGCGGAAACGGGCGTTGGGCCAGCCATCGCGTCACCCAACCAAGATTGCAGTGGGAACTGTGCCGATTTACCTGCGGCTGCCAGTAATAACATCGCGCCAATTGCTGTGAGTGCGGCTGGTGAAGCATGTGGTGCCCCAGCTTTAACGCCATCAAAACTAACTGTGCCAAATTGTGCAAAGGCAATCATGATTGCAAGTGAAAGTCCAACATCGCCCACTCGGTTGGCAACGAAAGCCTTCTTTGCAGCAGTTGCATAAACCGGCTTTTGATTCCAGAAACCAATCAATAGATATGAAGCTAGACCAACTCCTTCCCAGCCGACGTAGAGGTTCAAGTAAGAATTACCAAGCACGAGAAGCAGCATGGCTGCAATAAAGAGGTTCAAATAAGCAAAAAAGCGCCGACGATCGTGGTCGTGCGACATGTAAGCAATTGAATAGATATGAATCAATGTGCCTACTCCAGTAATCAGAAGTACAAAGCAGATTGATAGTTGGTCAAGAAGCAGGGTGGCGTCTACTTTAAAATTGCCAACTGAAATCCATTCAAATATCTTCTGCGTAGCTGCGCGATTGGCGCCGGTACGTGATTGCATTGCAAAGAATTCAAGTGCTCCGATAACAAATGTAGTTGCCGATACCAAGGTTGCAAGTAAATGTCCCCACTTATCTGCAATTCGACCAAGTACGAGCAATAATGCAGCACTCAGTAGTGGGAGTGCTATTAAGTAAACTAAGTGGGTGCTAGTCGTCATTACCGCTTCAACAAACTAGCATCATCAACAGATGCTGATCGACGGGATCGGAAAATCGTAACGATAATTGCAAGTCCAACTACCACTTCACAAGCTGCAACTACCATTGTGAAGAATGAGGCAACTTGGCCAGAAAGATTTCCATGAATTCTAGAAAAAGTAACGAAGGCTAGGTTTGTGGCATTTAACATTAGCTCTACGCACATGAAAACAACGATTGCATTTCGGCGAACAGTTACGCCCACAGCGCCAATCGTGAATAGGATTGCTGAAAGGAAGAGATAGTTTGAGATGTTCATTAGTTCTCTTCCACCTCGCTTGCTTCTAATTCGAAGATATCGCTCTTGATTATGTCCCCGCGCGCTTCCAGGGTTCTTGAAATCGAAGTTGGTGCTGCGGAACCATCTGGAAGTAGTGCTGGAACATCCACCGCATTGTGTCTGGCATAAACGCCTGAACTTGGAAGTCCAGCAGTTTGGGCAAGTGATCCACCTCTAAATCGCGCAATTGATCTATCTCGTTGCGCAGTTCTACTCTTGATGTTCTGACTTTGCGCTAACACCATTGCGCCAAGCGCTGCAGTAATCAGAAGTGCGGATACCACTTCAAAAGCCCAAACGTACTTGGTAAATAACTCTTCTGCTAAGCCCTGAACATTTCCATTTACATTCACTTTTGCTAGTCCAACAGCAGAAATACCAAAAGTTGCGCGCCCGATTAACGAAGTTAGGAGTCCCCCGACCCCAATAGCTGCAACAATCGAAGTAGCTCGTTGACCCTTGATTGTTTCGACCAATGAATCTGCCGAATCCACGCCAACTAGCATCAGAATAAATAGGAAGAGCATCATTACTGCTCCGGTGTAAACAACGACTTGAACAATGCCTAGGAAGAGCGCATCCTGGGCAATATAGAAAATAGCAAGTGTGATCATCACCCAGGCCAGCAATAACGCCGAGTGAACAGCTTTAGCTGAAATTAACATGCCTAGTGCGCATAAAACGGCAATCGGGCCGAGGATCCAAAAGAGGATTGCCTCCGGTGTTTGAGTACGACCAATTTCTAGCGCAAGGCTAAGCATCCTTAGCTCCTAGTGCACCATCGGATCCCTTGACGGTTCCACGGTAGTAATCAAGATGATCTGTACCAGGCGCCATTGGATGTGGTGGTTGCAACATTCCTTGACGCAGCGGTGCCAGCAAATCTTCCTTTTCAAAAATTAACTTACCGCGAGAATCATCTGCGAGTTCATACTCATTTGTCATAGTTAGCGCGCGAGTTGGGCAAGCCTCGATACAAAGTCCGCAAAAAACACAACGCAAATAATTAATTTG
>CAIVOW010000252.1 GCA_903907665.1 uncultured Actinomycetes bacterium
AACGTCAGATGCTTCAAGATCTGGGCCGTGAACCGACACCTGAAGAGTTGGCAAAAGAGTTGGATATGACTCCTGAAAAGGTTGTCGAGGTTCAAAAGTATGGCCGCGAACCAATCTCACTTCACACACCACTAGGTGAAGAAGGAGATTCAGAGTTCGGTGATCTTATTGAGGACTCAGAAGCGATTGTTCCTGCAGATGCAGTTTCATTCACTCTTCTCCAAGAGCAGCTTCATTCAGTATTAGATACGCTCAGCGAGCGCGAAGCAGGAGTTGTTGCAATGCGATTTGGTTTGACCGATGGTCAGCCTAAGACTTTGGATGAAATCGGAAAGGTTTACGGAGTTACTCGTGAACGTATTCGCCAAATTGAATCCAAGACAATGTCGAAGTTGCGTCACCCATCTCGTAGCCAAGTGCTACGCGATTACCTTGATTAATCCAGTAATTATTAAGACTGTGGTTGAGGTGTGCGAATTTAGCGTGCTGTGTCGTTATTTGAATCGACAAGCTTCTTAGTCTCATCCTGAATGCGCGCAGTTACCTTTTTAAGGCCTTCTGCGTATTCCTTCGCATGGTGAGCACAGAAGAGGAGTTCGCCACCATTAAGGAGCATTGCACGAACATATGCCTGGGCACCACAACGATCGCAACGGTCAATAGCGCTCAAAGGCGTTGGTTCGAGAATCAACTGCTCGCTCATGTGGACATCCTCTCATTGAACTGTTCTTAAGTAATTAGAGAACAGTAAAGCATGGGGGGTTTATTCCCGCTAGAAATAAAGCTTGATATGGAGACTTTTCTCGCAATTCGAGGGCGATTCTCAGTAATTGGACATTTTCCGCTCGACTTTGGGCGCGTATCGCACCTGTATGTCCATTGCGAAGATAACCTTCCTCCCCGTGACCCCCGAAAATACAGAACAAGCAATCGAAGAAGTAAACAGTTATACCGCTAAAGATCTTGCGGTACTGGAAGGTCTCGACGCTGTTCGTAAACGCCCGGGAATGTATATCGGCACAACCGATTCGCGCGGTCTGATGCATTGTCTCTGGGAAATTATTGATAACTCTGTCGATGAAGCTCTTGGCGGCCATTGCAAGAAAATTGAAATTAATCTTGAATCTGATGGCTCTGTTGAAGTACATGATGATGGCCGTGGAATTCCAGTTGATAAAGAACCAAAGACTGGCCTCACCGGTGTTGAAGTGGTTCTTACAAAATTGCATGCAGGTGGAAAATTCGGAGGCGGATCCTACGCAGCTTCTGGTGGTCTGCACGGTGTTGGAGCTTCAGTCGTAAACGCACTTGCCTCACGTCTTGATGTTGAAGTTGATCGCGGCGGCAAAATACATTGGATGTCTTTCCAGCGTGGAAATGCTGGCATATTTGATGGCGATGGACCAAAAGCTAGCTTTAAAGAAAATAGCGGCCTACGCGTTATCGGCAAGATTTCTCCAAAGATAACTGGCACGCGCATTAAGTGGTGGTTTGATCGCCAGATCTTCTTGAAGGAAGCCGAGCTTTCTATTGAAGACATTTATGCACGCGCTCGCCAAACCTCTTATTTAGTGCCGGGCTTGACCTTGATTGTTACTGACAATCGCACAAAAGCAAAGACCACCGAGACGTTCTTCCACAAAGGTGGAATTTCCGAGTTTTGTACTTTCCTTCGTCCTGATGAGCCAATTGGTGAAGTCATTCGTTTGCAAGGCAACGGTGATTACACCGAGACAGTTCCAGTATTGGACGATAAAGGGCACATGATGCCTACAGAAGTCGCTCGTAACATGGGCGTGGATATTGCACTGCAGTGGGGCAATGGCTATGACACCACTTTGTCTTCATTTGTAAATATTATTTCTACGCCAAAGGGCGGAACGCACACGGCTGGCTTTGAACGCGCAATCACTAAAGCGTTTAATGATGCACTTCGCGCTAATAAGGTATTGAAGAATAATGAAGCTGACGTAATTAAAGATGACGTATTAGAAGGTTTGACTGCGGTAGTCACAGTTCGTATGTCTGAACCACAATTTGAAGGCCAGACAAAAGAAGTTCTGGGTACTGCCGCTGCTACCAAGATTGTTGCCACAGTTGTTGCCGATGAAATGAAAAATTTCTTTGCAACCACCAAGCGAATCGATAAGGCGACTGGCAAGGCCGTGATGGAAAAGATTGTTGGAGCATCACGCACACGTATCTCAGCCCGAGCACATAAAGATTTGCAGCGTAGAAAGAATGCGCTGGAGTCTTCATCTCTACCAACCAAACTCTCTGATTGTCGTTCCGATGACACCGCTCGCACCGAGCTTTTCATCGTAGAGGGAGATTCTGCGCTGGGTACCACCAAGGCTGCGCGTAATTCCGAATTCCAGGCAATTTTGCCAATTCGCGGAAAAATCTTGAACGTCCAGAAAGCTTCGCTTTCGCAGATGCTAGAGAACAGTGAGTGCGCATCGATTATCCAAGTTATCGGGGCGGGCTCAGGTAAGTCATTTACCCTCGATGATGCAAGATACGGCCGCATTATTTTGATGTCCGATGCTGATGTTGACGGCGCGCATATTCGTTGCCTGCTACTCACTTTGCTCTATCGATATATGAAGCCGCTGATTGATGACGGTCGTGTTTTCGCTGCAATCCCACCTCTACATCGCATCGATGTCGTTGGCGGAAAGCGCGGGGAAGTTATTTATACATACTCAGATGATGAGATGAAGAAGATCACGGCCGGACTTACAAAAGAAGGCAAGCGTTGGAAGGAACCGATTCAACGCTACAAAGGTCTTGGCGAGATGGATGCTGACCAACTACGCGAAACTACGATGTTGCCTGAAGCTCGCACACTTCGCCGTATAACAATGAAAGATGCGGCTGCTGCTGAAAAGATGTTTGAATTGTTGATGGGTAATGATGTTGCACCCCGCAAAGAATTCATTTCAAATGCCGAGATTGATCGCGAGAGAATCGACGCTTAGTTGGCTGATTTTTCTTATATAGAAACAGATCGACTTTACATGCGCCCCTTCAAAGCGGGGGATGAACACTCGATGTTGGAATATCACAGCGACCCGGACGTTGTTCGCTATATACCTTGGGAAGTTCGGACACTTGAAGAAATCATTGCATCGAATCTGGAAAATCAACACGCCTTTCGCCTCAATGAGGAAGGCGATTACTTAACTCTGGCACTCTGCCGTAAATCTGATGATCAATTAGTAGGGCAGATGAATGCGATGTATCGAAGTAAGGAGCATCAGCGAGCTGAATTTGGCTACGTCATTAATCCTAGATTTGGTGGCCAGGGTTATGTGACTGAGGCGGCAGAGGCTCTGATTAGTGCGCTATTTTCTAGCGGGTTATTCCATACCGTGTTTGCAAATATGGACCCCCGAAATAGCCCCTCCGAGCACGTTGCTGTTCGTCTGGGTCTTCGCAAAGAAGCTCATCACATCCAGGATTACTGGTTTAAAGGCGAGTGGACGGACTCATTTATTTACGGCACCGTTAAAGATGAATGGCAGTCTCGCCACTAGCCAGCTGCTGTGTCTAATCTCTACTG
>CAIVOW010000253.1 GCA_903907665.1 uncultured Actinomycetes bacterium
CCACAGAAGTTGTAGCAGTTTTGTCGATTGATTCATCGGTAAGCAGCGGTTCCACGGTGTCCCAGTCTCTTGTTATAAAGTGTTCACCTAATCATCACCTAAAAAGCAGTCTCAGCGCACCAGTACTTCACAAAATGAGCGTTAAATCTCATACCATGAAGCGGATTCTCGTAGTTGGCGGCGGAATCATCGGCTCCATGCACGCCTACCTTGCCCTAAAAGCAGGCTTCCATGTAACTCAGGTCGAGCGTGATTCTGTGCCGAGTTCGGCGTCGGTGAGAAATTTCGGACTCATTTGGGTAAGTGGCCGGGCAGCGGGGAAAGAATTGGACCTGGCGATTCGGGCACGAGAATTATGGGCAGACATTGGAACAACGGCGTCGATTGGATTTAGGGCGAACGGCTCTCTCACTGTTGCACAGAATGATGCAGAGTTTTCGGTTATGCAAGAAGCAGCTTCAATGCCAGATGCACTCGTACGCGGCTTTGAAATTCTGCACAAGCGCGAAGTTCAAGAATTAGAACCTCTTCTTGCTGGACACTATGTAGGAGCTCTGCGCTGCACGACCGATGCTGTAGTCGAACCAAACCTATTGTTATCCGGACTCCGGGAACATTTACAGCTAAGCGAACATTATGAATGGATGCCTAATTTTGATGTCTCTAGTTTCACTCACAGCGAAAGTGGAAACCATATTTGCGATGTAACTGGTAAGACTATTTCTGGTGACTACTTAGTTCTATGTCCAGGCGCCGCACATGCTGGATTTCTTTCAGAGTATTTCGTGGAGGCCCCGATCCGTAAAGTTTTTCTACAAATGGGAGCGACTATTCCTATCGAAGACAAGTTAGGGCATTCAGTAGCTGATGCAGATTCCATGCGTTACTACCCGGGCTTTAAAGATTGCTCACTTGATAGGCTGCCGCCACAAGCAAAGATTGCTTCCGAACATCACATGCAATTACTACTGGCACCACGATTCGATGGTTCATTTACTATAGGTGATACACATATCTACGAAGAACCATTTTCACACGAAATTCTTGAGGAGCCTTACGATCACTTAACCCAAGTAATTACCACTATCTTTGGGCGTGAATTCAAGATTGGAAAACGTTGGAGTGGGGTTTATAGCCAGTCGACTAGCTCCGACATTTATTTCCGCAAGGAAATTGCGCCTGGCGCTGTCATAGTTACTGGTGGTGGAGGCCGTGGTAACACACTTTCACCGGCAATCGCAGAGGAGACAATCAATTCATGGATACCATAAAACTCGTTGTGTTCGATGTTGCTGGAACCACAGCGACCGACGATGGTCTAGTCGTTAAAGCCTTCACTGAAGCAATGATTGAGCAGGGTATTGAGCGAAACTCTGAAGAGCTGGGAAAGATGATTGCCTACGTTGAAGAGACAATGGGGCAACGGAAGATGGATGTATTTATGCACCTTTGCAACGGTGATGTAAGCGCTGCTGAACAGACGCATGAAAACTTCATCGAGCAGTACAACACCCTCGTATCAAATGGAGAATTAGCCGAATTTGAAGGTATTTCACAACTTTTTGCGGTTCTACGAGCTAATAATATTGGCGTTGCAATTACGACTGGCTTCCCGCGTCAATTGTTATCAGCGATTTTGAATGATCTCGAGTGGAGAGACAGAATTGACCTTAGCGTCGCCTCCGATGAAGTAGCCGCTGGTCGCCCTGCGCCAGACATGATTATGCGTTCAATTGATCTATACCGCAATCTTTCAAACGAAGAGATTGAGCCAAACAACGTCATTGTTGTGGGCGACACTGCTTCGGATATGCAGAGTGGCGTACTGGCTGGCGCCAGATATATTGTCGGAGTTACCTCTGGCGCACATGATGAAGGCCAACTCAAAGCCGCAGGAGCAACCCATATTCTTGGCAGCGCAACTGAGCTGTTAACTCTTGTTAACCTTTAATTCGTTTTAACACTAATTATTAACCAAGTTGTCGCTAGATAAATCCTTGAATATAACCTTATTGTTAACTTTAAAGTCTTAACTGCGCTTACCAATCTCATAAGGGGGATTTATGCGCAAGCGTTTTCTTACAGGAGTTATCGCAGCCACCGTGGCCGTAACTTCTTTAGTAGCAGTATCAAGCTCACAAGCAGCAGCAATTGATTATTCCAAATGCACTGACCTAAAGTCATGTGGCGGAATGGATGCACTTGTTACCGGTGACCAAGTTGTTCCGTTATATTTAACAATAGTCCCTGCCGAACCAACTGCCCAAGCAGTAGAAGCGTCCAACA
>CAIVOW010000254.1 GCA_903907665.1 uncultured Actinomycetes bacterium
AAGCCACCTTTCCTGATCTTCTCTTTCAACTTTGCGTACCAATATTTTCGTGTCTAGTGCCATGTCGCTAGGCTACAAGAATCTTCCCTCGTTAGTATCCCTATATATGTTAATTTTATTACCTCCGAGTGAAGGAAAGAGCTCCCCGGAGAATGGCCAACTGTTAAAACTTGCAGAACTCTCTTTTTCTAAGGAACTCGGCCCGATCCGAGCGGCCCAACTTTCCAAAGTTTTGGATGTGGAAAAATCGAAACCAGCCCATGAGATCTATTCAGGAGTTCTCTATCAATCACTTGGCTGGGCGACGCTTCCCGCAGCCGCAAAAAAACGCGGAGTAAAATCCCTGATTATTATTTCTGCACAATTTGGTGCACTCAGAATTAACGATGTTATTCCACATTACAGGGCGAAGATGAAAACATCGCTGTGGAAGGGGTCTGTGGGCGCTGCATTGGAAACATTGGATTCCAATCTAATTGTTGACTGTCGTTCCTCAACATATACCGGAGTATGGATCCCTCATCCATCAAAAACAGTTGTTGTTCGAGTTTTTAGAATTGATGGTGGGAAGCGAACCGTAATAACCCACATGTCTAAGAAGTATCGTGGTGAGTTAACACGCGCTCTGTTGCTTGAGGGCACATCGCCTAAGAGTCCCCGAGAGCTCCAGCAGGTAGCGGCAAAGCACTTCATCTGTGAGCTGACTCAAAGTAGTGGCAAGAATCCCTGGACGCTTGATTTGCTCATTTCAAGTAACATTGCCTCATGAATGTAGAACGTGAGTACGCGGTTGTTACGGGAGCGAGTAGCGGAATTGGCGCAGCGACAGCCCGATTGCTAGCTAAGAATGGCTACCACGTCATTGCTGCCGCGCGGCGCATGGACCTACTAACACATCTGGCTGATTTAGATGAAAATATTGAAGCAGCCGAACTCGATGTAACTGACCAAGGTTCTATAGATGCTTTGGTAAAAAAGTTAACAGACAAGCGAGTTACCGTTCTTGTAAATAATGCTGGAGGGTCCTTTGATGGCTCTTTAGTAGCGGATGCAGATTTA
Source organism: uncultured Actinomycetes bacterium (assembly GCA_903907665.1). Next base: position 1,060 of record CAIVOW010000254.1, read on the forward strand.
GATTCTTGGTTAAAAACCTTTGATGTAAATGTATTGGGCTCGGTTCGCGTAGTGAAAGCATTTATTCCGCTGCTCCGAGCTTCTAAAAGTGGAATTATCGTCGTTGTTACATCGACTGCTGGGTACGTCACCTACGAAACGGGCGGCAGTTACACCGCTGCAAAACATGCGGAAAAAGCGCTTGTTCAAACTCTTCGCCTAGAATTAAATGGCGAACCAATCCGCGTTACTGAAATTGCCCCAGGCATGGTCAAAACCGATGAATTTGCTATTAATCGTTTCGGGGGAGATGCGGTGAAAGCTGCCAAGATCTATGAAGGGGTAGAGCAGCCACTTACTGCTGATGATGTGGCCGAGGCGATTCGTTGGAGTGTGATGCTCCCTAATTACTTTAATATTGACTCAATGATCATTCGTCCATTAGCCCAAGCAGCTCAACATAAGGTGCATCGTGTCCAGAAAAACTAATTCCGCAGCAATATCAGTCTTACTTATTGCGCTTTTAGCTGGGTGCGGAACAGCAACTAAAAGCGTCCCAACCCAGAGCGCAACTCCAACACCTACCTCAGCGATGGTTATCCCAACTGATTGCGAAAAGACTGGAATGCTGAGTGCGCTTAACGCCATTGTTCCTGATTCCTTATATATCAAAACAACGTGGCAGCCGGCAGCCGGAACAGAACTTGCAGATTTCCTCAATAATGGAGGAGTTGCGTGTTCATATGGATTACAGAGCCAAGAGATTGGCATAACAACACTATGGGTTTCTGACGCTAAGGGACTTTTTGAGAATCGTGTAGCTGGATGGCTGGCTGAAGGTTACAAGAAAATCGACATCCCAGATCTCGATGAATCAGAAGCTTATTTCCAAATTAAGAAACAATCGCCAACTCAAGAGTTCCATATTTGGCGAGTTAACATGAAATATCACGGAGCTTGGATTCAATTGAGCTGTACTGCCTTTGCTCAAGATCTTGCTACTGGTTATCCGTTATTGAAGGCAGCAACTATTTAATGAATTTGCTTGCGGTCTTTCCAGCTTTCGCACTGACCGCATTGCTATTGGCAATGGTTCCAGGGCAAGGCGTCGCGATGATATTGCGACAATCTCTGGTTGGTGGATCACGCGCTGCGATCTATTCGGTGCTGGGTAATTCAGGCGGACTTATGATCTGGGGCGCGGCATCGGCGATTGGCCTTTCAGCCGTATTTGCAAGTTCGCCCACGGCATTCTCACTTTTAAAGTGGGCTGGCGTCATTTTCTTGGTGGGACTTTCAATCCAAACCCTTTTAGAGTTGCGCAAAGAATCGGGAAAGTTTGAAGTTAGCGGCAAAGCTAAAACTGCATTTTTCCCAGCGCTTCGTTTGGGATTGATAACAAATCTTACAAATGTAAAAGCAGCGGTATTCGCTGTTGCTTTCATCCCACAATTTGTACCCAAGGATTTTAATCTTGGATGGGGAATCTTTATCTTGTCCTGTGTTCAATCACTAACTTCCATGGTCTGGTATTTCAGCCTTATTGCCGCGGTTGATAAATCTTCAGCAGTTCTAGCACGTCCAAAAGTTCGTCGGATTCTAACTGGTGTATCAGCTGGGGGTATTTTGGTATTGGCGCTGGGATTAGCGTTGAGCCACCCTAGATAGATTTAAATTGATTTAACTAGTACGCGCTAGATTTCGTAAAAGTATTCGTGAACCTCAAACGCTATATCCTCTAGAACAACGCGGTTGTATGGAATACGAACGTCATCTGCAATATTGACC
>CAIVOW010000255.1 GCA_903907665.1 uncultured Actinomycetes bacterium
ATACCGCCAAATCCTGCAGAACTTCTAGACTCTGAAGCCTTCGCACTGCTCCTTGAATATGTGAAAACTCAATACGACTTTATAATAATAGATTGTCCACCCGCACTTTTGGTTGCAGATGCTTCAATCATCGCCACACGTACCGAAGGTGCAGTAATCGTCACTCGAATCGCAAAGACGAAAATTAATCAATACCTTGGTGCTCGTGAGAACCTAACAACTGTCGGCGTGAATGTTCTAGGCGCTGTAATGAATATGATCCCACGTTCTAGAACCGATGAATATGGCCGTAAGTACGGGTACGGTTACGGGTACGGTTATCGCAAGTACCGAAGTTATAGAAGTTATGGTGCAGAACCTGGTTATGACCCGGTTAATTCCTATGCGCCTAAAGATTTTACTGCACAAATCGAAATCGATAACAAGATTTAAATTTGTTTAAAGAGTGGCGGTGACGAAGGAAAATTTACTATCTACCCGCAATCCCTAGTTATAGATCAGCAAAATAATCTGATTGATAGGTGCAATTCATGAAAGCCCAAAGAGTAATTGTTGTGTGCAAGTACAATCAAGCGCGCTCAATCAGTGCAGCAGCTGCTCTGCGTAGATTTTTTCCTGAACTTGAAATAATTAGTGCAGGTATCCAAGCCAATCCCTTTTTACCTATCCCCTCATCAATTTTTCAAATCCTAGATCAATGGGACATCACCCAATATGATCAAAGTTCAACACCTGCGCTAAACCTTCCAACACTAACCGATACCGACCTTGTGCTATGTGCCGATGCTGAAATAAAAGCGATCTTGATCAAGCAGTTAGGGATCCAAGAACCAAACTCGCTCAAACTCCATGCCCTAGAAGAGTTTGCAAATTCACCTTTGGAGATTCCCATTGACCCGGTCGATATGGGCGAGGGGGATCTAAAAATGCAGCTTGCCAGATCAATAGTATTAAGCGTGCGGGCTGTGCGAGAGGAGTTACAGTTCGAAAATCTCATCACCGAATCGCTATTTCCTAATAATAAGGCTGAACACATTCGAGCCCAGCAACATATGATTGTTGAAATACAAAGCAACCAAGGAGTAATTATTGATGCCGGATTTTCTATCCCCAATCAATTGCTATGGCAGCTCCATGGCACTGTATTTATTCCATTTAACCCAACCAAACTGGAGATATGTTCGCAGACTAAGCCAATAACTGGCATCCTGATCTCAAGGTTTGAAGTTGATTTTGTTCCGAAAATCCTTCTCTCCGAGCTGTACTTGCGGTGGTTGCAGAGCATTGCTAAGCGCCAAAATATCTATGTATTGGCCCAACCAGCCGAAGAGCTCCCGCTCGGGCGCCGACACGAGGCAATATTGGCCCTTTTACACTCCTAGCCTGACTTCCACATTGAGCGCACAATGTGTGGTCAATGTGTGGTCAATGTGTGGTCTCACCCTATACAGTAACCCCTGTCGAGTAACCTACGTCACTCAATGCTTGGGGAATGGTTCACATGACACATTCGGGTCTTAACCCTACGTCGTCGAGCTTTCGCAAGAAAGTCTTCCTTGCGGACACTTTATCAATCTGCATCCCACTGTACACCGTACTTTTCATCAGAGATTTCTATGGCCACTTAGGTTTCGTGCAAATGGTCACGAATTTTCTGGTCATTAACTCAATTCCAATCTTTTGGCTATATTTTTTGAATGCAGATATGAAGTGGGACCTAGAGATCTTATTTGGAGCAACCAGGCAATATGAATTAATCCTCTTATCTAGTTTCAAGACGTTAATTGGCTTTTCTGCCTTTGCTTACTTAATTAAAGTCCCCATTTCCCGAATTACTTTTCTGTCAATAGTCTCCCTATCAACTTTGGGTATCCTGGGTGCGCGATTTTTATTACGAAGAAATTATTTACCAAAAATTATTAATACTAATAACGGTGCAAGGTTTATGATAATTTCCGATGAGAAAGCGCTAGCTGAAATTAAGGGTTCTAAATTGTTTGATCTGCACAAGGATTTTGACTTTTTTCATAAGAAACTACAAGATAAGGATGACGTAATTGGATGGCGTGAAGTTTGTGAAGAATTAGAACGAGGCTCCTGGGCCGGTTTAACGATTGCTGATGAATTCATTCCAAATTCAGCAGTTTTTTCGGCGATCTCAACAGTCCAGTCAAGAAAAAATCTTGTAGTTTTGATCCATAGCCCGATTGAGTCACTTGTTCCTCGATTTAAGGTTCTTAAAGGCGATAACTTGATTGCGGTATCAACTCCCTTAGTAGTAGGTAGACATTCCTACATAAAGAGAGTCTCAGATATTATGTTAGCATTAATCGGGTTAATAGTTCTGTCACCCATATTTGTATTAGCGGCCATTGGGGTCAAAATTACTTCACCTGGACCCATTTTATATGTCGAGAAGCGCCTAGGTAAAAATAACCAACTCTTCATGTTTCCAAAATTTCGTTCCATGTACGTCGGTGCCGACAAAATGCGATCCTCGGTTCTAGGCCCAACCGACGAGTTTATTTCAGCCAGATACAAGAAAGATCCTAGGATCACACCCTTCGGTCGATTCATTCGCCGCTGGTCCATTGACGAGCTGCCTCAGCTCTGGTGCGTATTAATTGGCACAATGTCTATCGTTGGCCCGCGACCAATCTTGCAAGAAGAACATGAAATAGTGGGTGTACTTAACCACAGCCGGTTTATTGCAAAACCTGGCCTTACGGGCCTTTGGCAAGTAAATGGGCGCAAAGAAGTTTTGTGGGAGACCAGAATGCAGCAAGATATTCTCTATATCGAATCTTGGACATTTGCATTTGATCTATTTCTTATTTTTCGTACCTTTGGCACGATCATAAGCGGTAAAGGGGCCGTGTAAACTGAAGCTCTTTAAATCCAAAACCCTATTCGTTATCTCTTTGATTTTCTTATGCTTTATTGTATTTACTCCAGCTTATTCGAATTCAGCTGGAGTATAAGGCAGAGATTTGGCTATTAATTAAGCGAGTCCGTACTTATTGATTGGGATTGCTTGACTTATTTCCACGTTACTTGAATGTCAACTCGATTTCCCAGTTGTCCTGCTAGCCCATACCAACCCGAACCCTTGACACTAAAACTTGACTTATTTATTCCAAGGCCAATGAGGTATTTCTTGACAGCATTAGCTCGAAGGGCTGAAATTGATTTTGCAGCTTTTGCGTTCGTACTTTGCTTAGCTGAATAGCCCAATACACGCACCTGTATGTTCTTGG
>CAIVOW010000256.1 GCA_903907665.1 uncultured Actinomycetes bacterium
GAAGAATTTCCATATGCAATTCGCCAAGTTTCAGAAGCACTTGGATCTAACGGTTCAACATCTATGGGCTCTGTTTGCGCATCGACAATGTCGTTGCTCAATGCAGGTGTTCCGCTGAAAGCTTCAGTTGCTGGTATTGCAATGGGCCTTATCTCTGATGAAGTTGATGGAAAAATTGAATACGTAGCTCTTACAGATATTCTCGGCGCTGAAGATGCATTTGGCGACATGGACTTTAAGGTTGCTGGAACGAAGGATTTCGTTACTGCGCTACAACTTGATACCAAGCTTGATGGTATTCCTGCTTCTGTATTGACTGGTGCTCTTCACCAGGCGAATGAAGCTCGACTACACATCCTCGGCGTAATGAACCAAGCAATTGATGCGCCAGATGAGATGAGCTTGCTCGCTCCTCGCATCATTTCAATCAAGGTTCCAATCGACATGATCGGTGCAATCATCGGACCTAAGGGCAAGATGATTAACCAGATTCAAGATGAGACTGGCGCAGATATCACCATCGAAGATGATGGAACTATCTACATCGGTGCACTTGAGGGATCTCAAGCCGAAGCTGCAAAGGCAATGGTTGAAGCGATTGCTAATCCGGTTGTTCCAAAGGTTGGAGAACGTTTCAACGGCACAATCGTTAAGCTCGCTACTTTCGGTGCTTTCGTTTCACTTGTTCCAGGTAAAGATGGCTTGCTCCACGTCTCGCAAATTCGCAAGATGCATGGCGGAAAGCGCATCGAAAACCTTGAAGAAGTAATGAAGGTAGGCGATAAGGTCGAAGTTGAAATTGCTGAGATTGATCCAAAGGGTAAGTTCTCTTTGGTCCCAGTTCTTGCCGATGGCACAGTGCCAGGAGCATCTGAGGAAAAATCTGAATAATTGAAAAAAAGTGTTCTGCCTAGCGGACTGCGAATCGTTACCGAAGAGGTAAACACGGTTCGCTCCGCTGCGGTGGGCATATGGGTCAATGTGGGCTCCCGTGATGAGACATCGTCTGTCGCGGGAGCTTCGCACTTTCTGGAGCATCTGCTTTTCAAAGGAACTAATTCCAGAACAGCAATGGAGATATCTTCATCGATAGAAGCTGTCGGCGGAGAGATGAACGCCTTTACAAGCAAGGAATACACCTGCTTCTATGCGCGAGTTATCGATACAGACTTATCACTGGCTGTTGATGTTATTGCTGATCTGATTACCTCATCGCTGATAACTGCAGCCGATGTAGATTCGGAGCGAAGCGTTGTTTTAGAAGAAATTGCTATGCGCGATGATGATCCCTCAGATCTTATTCATGATCTTTTCATGGAGACGTACTACGGCGATAACGTTTTAGGTCGACCAATTTTGGGCACAGTAGATTCAATAAAAGGCATGTCAAGAAGTTCTGTTTATAACTACTATAAAAAGAAGTACTTACCTCAGGATTTAGTAATTGCCGTTGCGGGTAATATAAAACATAAAAAAGTTGTTGAACTTGTCGAACGCGCACTCTCACGAGATGGATATCTAGACGTTCCTGATGCGAAGCCAAATCTTCGCCAATCCTCAGTAATTAAAGCTCGAGGTAAAGGCTCGGTTGGTTTGATGTACCGCAAAACTGAGCAATCACATTTACTCCTAGGGCTGGATGGAGTCTCGCGTACAGATGATCGTAGATTTGCGCTAAGCATTCTTGCTTCAGCACTTGGCGGAGGAATGTCCTCACGTTTATTCCAAGAGATCCGCGAGAAGCGGGGCCTGGCATATTCCACATATTCATATGTGCAACAGTTTGCTGGTTCCGGTTCACTTTCATTTTATGCGGGCTGTGCGCCTAGCAAAACTGAGGAAGTTGTAAAGATTATTCGCGATATCACTCATGAAGTCGCTCGTACGGGGCTCACCGATGAAGAAATTACTCGCGCCAAGGGATCTGTTTCTGGGGCGCTGGTTTTGAGCCAGGAAGACAGTGGTTCGCGCATGAGCCGTATTGGAAAGAGTGAGCTTGTGTATGGTGAAGTCATGAGCTTTGATGAGATTCTCAAACGTATTGCCAGCGTAACGCCAGATGACATTAGAGAAATTGCCAGCGCAATCCTGCCAACTTCTTCTACCCTTGCCATTGTTGGGCCATTTAAAAACGAGTCAAAGTTTGAGAAGGTAATCTCATGAGTCAGATAAAAGTTGCAGTACTTGGGTCTAAGGGACGGATGGGCGCGCAGGCCTGTAAGACTATTTCGGATGCTCCGGATCTTGAACTCGTCGCACAAATAGATCTTGGTGATTCACTTGATTTGCTGATCTCCTCTGGAGCGCAAGTAGTTATTGATTTCACCCACCCAGATGCCGTCATGGGAAATCTTGAATTTGCAATTAAAAATGGCGTAAGTGTCGTAGTTGGAACAACCGGATTTGATGAGAAGAAGTTGGCCTTAATTACCCAATGGCTTAACGCAGCACCAAAAGTAGGCGCGCTGATAGCACCAAACTTTGGATTGGGCGCAGTTTTAATGATGCAATTCGCAGCCAAGGCGTCAAAGTATTTTGAATCAGTTGAAATCGTCGAGCTTCATCATCCCAATAAAGTTGATGCACCATCTGGTACCGCAGCTCGAACCGCAGAATTGATTACAGAGGCGCGTGCTTCAGTTAAGAAGCAAGCGATGCCAGATGCCACCTCAACTTCGCTGGAAGGTGCTCGAGGAGCCCTAGTGGGCGATGTTCGCATCCATTCGGTGCGCTTGCGCGGTTTAGTGGCTCACCAAGAAGTAATCCTTGGCGATATCGGTGAGACTCTTTCCATTCGCCATGATTCTATTGATAGGACTGGA
>CAIVOW010000257.1 GCA_903907665.1 uncultured Actinomycetes bacterium
AAAAGAGTTATCACTTTGGCTGAGCGATATTTAGCTGGCCGCACCGATGTTTTGATTTCAGTTGGCAAGCAAGTAGGAGTTGAATTACGGGAGGCAGGAGTAGGTAAATCTGCCAGATGGGTTTCGATTGCCCCCGGTGTAGATGCTTTGCCCCGAGTCGAGCGTTCGATTGCGCGAAGTGCGTTAGGCGTTTCTGATGATCGAGTTCTAGTTGGTTGGATGGCGCGGGTGACATCAGTAAAAAATCCAATGTTGATGCTCGAGATTGCAAAGAAGATGCCCGGTGTTTCATTTGTTGTTGCTGGCGGCGGAGATATGTTAGAAGTTATTCGTGCTTCTGCTCCTTCTAATGTTTCTGTTATCGGGTGGGCTGATGCATCGACTTTCTGGAGTGGTGTAGATATTGCCCTATCGACATCCGATAATGAGGGAATGCCAATCGCGTTGATTGAGGCGCAATTAGCTGGAGTACCAGTGGTGTGTTCGGATGTTGGATCCAATCGCGAAGTTGTTGAAAATGGTGTGACTGGATTTGTAGTGCAAAAGAGAGTGGATGACCTCGTTGCAGCTCTTGATAAGTTGGTTTTATCCGCTGATCTACGTCAGTCGTTTGGAAAAGCCGCCTCTGCTCGCTCCACCGTCGAGTTTGGAGTGCCAGCGATGCTCAGCAAGCATCACGAGATCTATAAAGGGCTTATTCCCTAATTCTGCTGTGCAAGGATGCATCTACAAGTATTCAGACCCGCCGTCCGGCTGGTTCTCACAAAGCTCTCAGGAATGAAGGGTTCGATAAGCGCATGTCATTGGGAAAGCGGTACAACGCAGATTGGGCCGCGATTGTTTTAGGTATAGGCCTTGGCTTGACCGCGGCCCTTTACGTTGAAAGCAGCTCCCATTCTGATTGGGCTTCCACTTACGCCAGCACTATTTCCTTAAGCCGGATCTGCGCGCTTCTTGGTTCCTACCTTGCCATTGTTGGTTTAGTTCTCGTTTCGCGTATCGCATGGGTCGAGCGTTCAGTCGGTCACGATCGTTTAGTTATTTGGCATCGCAAACTTGGCCCTTGGGCAATGTACTTAATTACTTTTCATGTGCTTTTTGTTATCGCAGGGTATGCCGGTAACGACCGGGTCAAGCTAGGTGTCGAGCTGTGGCGAATGATTCGCCGCTACCCATGGATGCTTCCTGCATTTGTTGGGTTTGTCTTTTTCGCTGCTGCCGGAGTTACTTCGTATAAAAAGGCACGCGCAAAAATGTCGTATGAGACATGGTGGACTGTGCACCTCTATACCTATTTAGCGATTGCACTTTCCTTTATGCACCAGGTGTTAACAGGTCCAATGTTTATTGGCCACCCATTAAATAAGTTCTATTGGGAATTTCTTTATATCGGAGCTGCCGCTGCAATTATTATTTGGCGAGCTGCTATTCCAACATTTAGATCACTTTCACACGGCTTGCATATTGAACAAGTTGTTGTTGAAGGTCCCGGTGTTGTCTCTGTCATTATGAAGGGCCGCGGGCTAGATAAGTTAGGCGCCCAAGGTGGTCAATTCTTTAGCTGGCGATTTATGACTAAAGGTCATTGGTGGATGGCCCATCCATATTCTCTTTCAGCTGCGCCAACAGCCAATTACATGCGCGTCACGATCAAAGGTTTGGGTGATCATTCAAAAGATATTAGCAATCTTCGCCCGGGTACACGAGTCTTTTTCGAAGGCCCATATGGAACTTTTGTAGCGAAAACATCAACACGTGGCCATGTTGTTTTGATTGGTGGTGGCGTTGGTATTACTCCACTTCGAGCACTTATGGAAGAACTCGATCCGACTAAGGTTGTGGATGTTATTTTTAGGGCCTCTCGTGATGAAGATTTGGTCTTACGCAAAGAACTTGATGCGTTGGCTGATGCCAGGGGAGCCCGGGTCCATTACCTGGTGGGATCGCGAAAACAGCACCCGATGACGGCAAAATACATCATGAAATTTGTGCCTGCCTTTAGGGATTCAGACGTATATGTATGCGGTCCAACGCCTTTAGTTGAAGCAGTCCACGATGCTGCCGTGTCATGTGGCATTCCAAAAGATAGAATTCATGATGAAGCGTTCGAGTTCCATAATGTTTGAAGATAGAGGGAGTGGTAGATGAAACGCGCACTATTAATCGCCGGTGGAACGATCGGTGGATTGGGAGTAGTTCTCTCGGTTACCCCTCCAAATTTTGGAACGAGTTCGGGTCTCGGCGGTGGAATAAAGACCAACGGTTCCACTGCGACGCCAACGACTTCACCAACTACTCCCGCAACTACCCCTGCAACAACTACACCAACCAATCAAGCAACGACTTCAGCAACCCCTACATCCACACCCAAGACAACCAAGAAAGCAACTCCTGCTGCGACTAAGCCTGCACCAACCGGGGTATCTGGAGTATTTACTGGCGCAGTTTCGCAAACACAATTTGGACCAGTTGAAGTTCAAATTACCGTGAAGAATGGAAAAATTACTGCTGCCAAGGGACTGCAATATCCCAACAACGATTTTCGTTCACAATCAATTTCAAAGCAAGCTATTCCATTTTTAGTTCAAGAGACAATTGCTGCAAGTAGTTCAAATATCCAAGGTGTTGGCGGAGCTTCCTATACA
>CAIVOW010000258.1 GCA_903907665.1 uncultured Actinomycetes bacterium
ACATGATCGTATTGGATCAGGATCCACGTGAAATGGATCCGCATGAAGTTGGAAGAATGCAAGTTATTTCAACATATCGCAAGGGATTCAAAATTTATGAGAAAGCCTAATTAACTAGTCTTACTCAAGTGCGAATCCTAGGACCTCGCTATAAAACTTCATCTCTGATTCCATTGAGGTAATAATCGATGATGCTTTTTGAAAGCCATGACCTTCTCCTTCAAATGCGTGGTACTCATGTTTAATACCCTTTTTCACGCAGATATCTCGAAAAGCCTCTGACTGCGCGGGCGGCACAACTTTGTCATCTAATCCTTGAAAAATAATGAGCGGTGAACTCAGGCGATCAGCATGAGTTATCGGCGAACGTTCGGCATACAAAGCCGCTTCCTCAGGATATTTTCCAATCATCGAGTCCAAATACCGTGATTCAAAGTCATGTGTATCTGTCGCGAGCGCCGCACAATCTGCAACACCATAATAAGAAGCACCTGCTGCAAAATGGCTACTGTTAACTAAAACATTTAAAACGGTAAACCCACCAGCAGAGCCACCACGTATAAGAATCTTCTTTGCATCGACAGATCCGTCCGCTATGAGTGAATCAACAACGGCAATTACATCTTCACGATCGACTATTCCCCATGCCCCTCGCAGGAGATTTCGATACTCGCGGCCATAGCCTGTTGATCCTCCATAGTTAACATCTACTACCGCAATTCCGCGAGTAGTGAAGTAAGAATAAGTCATAGACAAAGTCGCGGGATCGTGAGCAGTTGGCCCGCCATGTACCACCACCATGAGAGGTGTTTTTTCTGAAGGTTCAAAATCAGGATGATGAGCAGGGTGCAATATTGCGTAGACCTTGCGCCCATCTTCACGAGTGGCTGTGATTTCAAATGGGGTTGGAAAATACTTTGCATCGATTGGTGATTTGCTCGAAAAAACAGTTGTGGTTTGGAGCGTCTCTAAATCAACTTCGACTAATTCAGAAATAACCGTTGCGCTCCCACCAAATGCGTAAGCCTTACCGTTTCCCGCGCTAATCGTTGGCTCAAAATTCGTGAGTACAGAATCGATTTCAATGGACGAAGCTGTCTTGGGATCTACGATAACAAGTGTGCGCGCATCGACAGGACCCCGAGATGAAAGGATTCGTCCATCATCTAGTACTTGAATGAATCTGAAACCCAACCACCACAGTGGATATCCCCACTCACTCTGGTCGCTGATTATCTGGCTCTTCTTGCCAGCTTTATCTAGGCACCACAAGTTCCACCAACCACTCTGATCGCTGATGTAATAGAGCTGCCCATCATTTCCCCACTCCGGGCCAAGGCATGATTCTTCAAGACCCCCTGCAACAACTCTTGTATTTTCAAGAATTCCGTTTGAGATATCTGCGACTTTGATTTCGGTGCCATCCCAAGGCATTTGCGGATGATCCCAACAGACCCAAGTTAGTTGAGAACCATCCTTCGAAAGGCGCAGGTGTGAGTAGAAGCGAGACCCGGAATCTAAAACACGGATTTTATTCTCGCGAATTGCAATGAGCGCTCGTGTAACGACGCCGGCTTCATGCTTCTCACGCACACACCAAATTTCCTCACCAACGCAAATCATCTCTGCATACCGGTGGATTTCATTTTCAGGAACGATGGGCGAAATTGGTTGTGGCTCACCACCCACTTCGGTGACATAGATGCGCTGATCACTCTTATTCACAAAATAGAGCAAACTCTTTCCATTACTTACAACGCCAAGCCAACTTAAACCACCGTATTCATGTACCTGAGTTGATGCGTTCCATGGGGCCGCAAGAAGATCACCGTGCTGACGGCTAACAATAAGAG
>CAIVOW010000259.1 GCA_903907665.1 uncultured Actinomycetes bacterium
ACCGCGTTGCGCAGCAACATGCATCATCGCTGTTGCAACTGGATCGGCGCCAAGAGTTAAACCACCAACCGCTTCGAAATCCAAATCTTTAGTTAGATCCAACATCACTTCGCCAACAAGTGGCGCTGCTACAGCGTCAAGAGTTACTCGACGAAGATCAACATAATAATCAGCTTCTTTACCGGAAGATAAAATAACTTTTCCGTGCACAACTGCTTTTTTTAAGATCTGATCTTTTAATAGTTCGCGTGAGTTCATCTGCGAACTTTAGCGTTCTTCCTTATAGACAACGATCGTTTGCCGATCCTTTAGAACCAGTGATTTAGGCGGGTTTGCCTCTATCAGGGCGTCCACCTCGGTTCGTAGTTTCGCTACTTCCACAGCCATGGATGCGATAGCTGATTCCAATTCCATAATCTTCTTAATCCCCGCGAGATTAATTCCCTCGCCAACCAACCTTTGAATGTTTCTTAGGGACGCGATATCGAGCAGTGAATAGCGACGTCCGCGACCTGAAGCGCGACCTGGTGAGACAAGGCCCATTCGGTCATATTGTCTAAGGGTTTGCGGATGCATGCCAGAGAGTTGTGATGCGATTGAAATTACATAAACCGCTTCGTCATCTGTATGTTCTTGATTGCTCATCAGGCCCGCGCTTTCTGAGCAAGATCGCTCCTGGGATTAAAATCTTTTGTCTCTTCTGCAAAAGTTTCGAGGGCTGCTTTTGCTTTACCGTCAACACGCTGTGGAATAACTACATCAACTGTTATTAAAAGATCGCCACTGCCTTTAGAACTTGTAATGCCTCGGCCTTTTACTCGGAGAATTCGACCATTAGGAGTGCCGGGTGCAATTCGTACCGTTACTTCATCGCCATCTAAAGTTGGAACTTTAATATCCGCACCAAGCGTTGCTTCAGTAAACGTAACTGGCAGCGCCATGTTTAGATGTAAATCTTTACGAGTAAATACCGGATGCTTAACTACATGCACGGTGATGTATAAATCACCCGGGCCGCCTTGACCTGGCGCGCCACGTCCTTTTAATTTAATCCGGGCGCCATCATTAATTCCTGCTGGCACTCTGGTTGAAACCGTGCTTGGCGAAGAACTGCTTGGTGCCAGCTTTAAATTAAGTTCGGTACCAAAAACTGAATCTCTAAAAGAAATTGTGGTTTCAGAATTTAAGTCCTGGCCTTTTCTTGGACCGCGCGCACCACCAAAGAGTGTGCTGAAAATATCTTGTGGTGTGCCGCCGCCGCCAAACATGTCGGAGAAATCCGCACCTTGGAATCCACCATTTGGAACGCGACCTGATTTAAAGGCTTCGCGCATCTCGTCATACTCAGCGCGCTTCTTGGAATCCGAAAGGATTTCGTATGCTTCAGAAACTTCCTTAAAGCGATCTTCTAGCTTCTTATCTCCCTTATTTTTATCGGGGTGAAGCTCTCTAGCCATTTTGCGATACTGTTTTTTTACGGCTGCTTCGTTATCAGTTTTTTTGACGCCAAGGATTGAGTACAAATCCTTCTCGTATAAATCCTTGGCTGCCATCTTTAATTAGCGGATTCTTCTGGATCTGTAACAGCAACACGCGCTGGGCGAATTACTCGTTCCTTGAATTTATAGCCTGGTTGAAGAATTTGGGTTGCCGTTGTCTCTTTTACATCAGGAGAAGTTGTGTGAATTAGCGCCTCATGAATCATTGGATCAAAGGGCACATTCACATCTGCAAACTTGGTTAAGCCTAATTTGGTTGTGATCGCCTCAAGCTGGTCTGCAACTGATTTGAAACCACCAATAAGTTCACCGTGAGCTTCTGCTCGCGCAATATCATCGAGAACCGGTAAAAGTTCAGCAATAACAAGTGATGTTGAAATTTCGTGTGCAGTTAATCGATCGCGATCAACCCGCTTACGATAATTTGCATACTCAGCTTGTAAGCGCTGTAGATCAGAAGTTAGCGTTGCGATCTCATCGACCGGAATATCAGCTAAGGCTTCTTCTACTGCAGCAGAGAGCTCCTCTTGGGAGCTCTCTGGAACGGAGTTTTCAGTCATTAGTTCTCTTCAACGATCTCGGCATCTTGAACACCGTCATCAGCCTTTGGGGTTTCGCCTTCAGCTGCATTTGCTGCATAAAGTGCGGCACCGAGTTGTTGACTTAGTTCGCTAACTTTTTCGGTTGCACTCTTGATTGCTGGGAGATCATTACCTTCAAGAGTTTTCTTCAAATCTGCAATTGCAGTTTCGACTTCTTCTCTCTTGGTTGCGTTTTCACCTTCAGTGAATTTATCTGCGTTCTCTTTTAAGAACTTCTCAGTTTGATAAACAAGTGAATCGCCGGTGTTGCGAACTTCTGCTTCATCGCGACGTTGCTTATCCTCATCAGCATGTGCTTCGGCATCCTTCATCATGCGATCAATCTCTTCTTTGGAAAGAGCTGAACCGCCTGTGATTGTCATTGACTGTTCTTTGCCAGTACCTAGATCTTTTGCTGAAACATGAACAATTCCGTTGGCGTCAATATCAAAGGTAACTTCGATTTGTGGAATTCCTCGTGGTGCTGGCGCAATCCCGGTTAATTCGAACATGCCTAGGCGCTTGTTATAAGCAGCCATTTCGCGCTCACCTTGGAAGGCTTGGATCTGCACAGCGGGCTGATTGTCATCAGCAGTAGTGAAGATTTCAGAACGCTTGGTTGGGATTGTTGTGTTCCGTTCGATCAACTTAGTCATAACGCCACCCTTTGTTTCAATACCAAGTGATAGTGGTGTTACATCTAGAAGTAGAACGTCTTTAACTTCACCTTTTAGAACTCCAGCTTGCAGTGCAGCACCAACTGCTACAACTTCATCTGGGTTTACGCCCTTATTAGGTTCTTTTCCACCAGTTAAATCGCGAACTAAATCTACGACTGC
>CAIVOW010000260.1 GCA_903907665.1 uncultured Actinomycetes bacterium
CTCTCACCCACGCCAGCGGCTCGGCATGCTCTTTCAGTTCGGGGAAATGGCCCAACATCGGGAATAATCCCCTTGTGACCACAACTTCCGTACCAGCCCAAAGCCGAGTCAACCGCCCAAATATGGTTGCCGTCGGAACCATCGTTTGGCTATCTAGTGAGTTGATGTTCTTCGCAGCCCTCTTTGCAATGTACTTCACAACGCGCGCAGTGCAAGGTCCGAGCATTTGGTTAGCATCAACTGGTTTATTAAATGTTAAATTTGCAGCGATCAACACCACCGTCCTGGTTTTGTCATCAGTGACATGTCAGTTTGGTGTTTTCGCAGCCGAACGTTTTCAACTCAAGCGCACTGGGCCGGTCTATAAGTTTTCTAAATGGGGAATGCGTGAATGGTTTGCGCTGACTTTCCTTATGGGAGCTTTCTTCGTTGGCGGTCAAATATATGAGTACGCCAATTTGGTACAAGATGGCCTTTCAATTTCATCACGTGCCTATGGATCTGTTTTTTACATTACAACTGGCTTCCACGGACTTCACGTAACCGGCGGATTAATTGCATTTCTTATCTTGATGGTGCGAGTAACCAAAGCACGCAGATTTGGACATTCACAAGCAACTGCAGCAATTGTGGTTTCTTATTATTGGCACTTCGTCGACATCGTATGGATCGCACTTTTCTCAGCGATTTACCTGATTAAGTAACTGGAGCAGAATCTCAATGACGCCACTTTCTCGTGTAAGCAAGTACCGCCGCAATAAGTTTGCTGGCCCCGTTCTTGTCGTCACTGCGTTGCTCTCCATCGGCTCTGCCTTCTCAATCGCATCAGCACTTCCAAGTACAACAAAGATGACTACTGCGGCGACCACAACTCAAATTGCCGAAGGCAAAAAAATATTTGCTGCTGGGTGTTCCTCCTGTCATGGGCTTAACGCTGAAGGCGGTTCGATCGCACCCTCGCTTATCGGCGTAGGAGCTGCTGCTGTTGATTTCCAAGTGGGTACAGGTCGCATGCCTATGGCCGATATGAGCCAACAAGCTGAGCGTAAGAAGCCTGTCTATGATGCTGAGCAAACCGCGGCGCTTGCAGCGTATGTCGCATCTCTTGCTCCCGGACCAAGCACCGTTGATGGTGCAAATCTAAATTTTGAACGCGATGGCAATACCGCGCAAGGTGGCGAGCTGTTCCGCACTAACTGCGCAATGTGTCACAACTTTGCCGCACAAGGTGGCGCACTTACCCAAGGTAAATATGCACCAACTCTGATGGGTGTAGAACCAAAATACATGTATGAAGCAATGATTACCGGTCCACAATCAATGCCGAAGTTTTCAGATAAGACGATTACTCCTGCTGAAAAACTTTCAATTATTAAATGGATTAAGGCAGCGCAGAATGAACCTTCATTAGGTGGCGCAACAACTGGCCGCGTCGGGCCTGTTACAGAAGGCTTATTAGCTTGGCTCCTTGGCTTAGGTTCCTTAATCGGCATTGCCGTATGGCTTGCAACGAAGGCGAGATAGATGATGAGTAGTGACAGCAAATTAGAAAAGTTTCAAGACCCTGGTCTTCCAGAGCATGTACACCGCAAAGCAGATCACAATGAAGGTGCCGCTAAAAAAGCAGAGCGCCAAGTAGCGATTCTCTTCTTACTTTCAGCGGTTGGAACTGTGCTTGCTATTGCCTCTTATATTTTTATTCCGCAGGACCTAATTTTCTTTATTCCCATTATGGGCAATCAAAATGCAGCGCAGTTACTTCTTGGGCTGGGAATTGCTATGGCAACTTTCTTCCTTGGAATGGGAGCTGTTCACTGGGCTAAGACCCTTATGCCAGATACTGAAGTTATTGCAGAGCGCCATGAGTTACGGTCAGAAGAAGATGATCGTGATGCATTCGTTGCAACAGTTAAAGAACAAGGCGGAGCAGCAGGGCTTGGCCGACGCACTTTAATCAAGCGTTCACTTGGCTTAGCTGGTGGTTTAGCAGCGCTCACTCCCCTTGTCATGCTTCGCGATCTTGGTCCATTGCCAAAGAAGCAGCTTGAGACAACGAACTGGGAAGCTGGTACTCGCCTGGTGACTGATCCAGGCAATCGACCAATAAAACCTTCTGATCTTGAAGTTGGCGCTGTGGCCCAAGTTCTACCCGCACTCAAGTCTGGTGAAGAGCGCACGCTAGAAAATGTTGGCAAAGATGCCGTGCTATTGATTCGCCTAAACCCAAGTGATTTTAATTTAGATTCAGAGCGACTTTCTTGGACGCATGATGGGATTATCGCTTTCTCTAAAATCTGTTCACATATGGGTTGCGCGATCGCACTGTATGAACAACAAACCAAACATTTGCTCTGCCCATGTCATCAATCAACATTTGATGTTACTCGCGCAGCTAAGGTAATTTTTGGGCCAGCTGCCCGTCCACTTCCTCAACTTGCAATTATGGTTGATAGCGAGGGTTACCTTGTTGCCAAACAACCATTTACTGAACCCGTTGGACCGAGCTACTGGGAGCGTAATTCACAATGAGTCAGAAAGAACGAATCGCAGGCGTTGTAGCTAATTACGTCGATGAGCGCACAGGAGCCGCTAAGTGGCTCAATAAGAATCTAAAGAAGGTCTTCCCAGACCACTGGTCTTTCATGCTGGGCGAAGTTGCGCTTTATTCATTCATCATTCTTTTGCTCTCTGGAACATTCCTCACTTTTTGGTTTGATCCATCCCAACGTGATGTAATTTATAACGGCTCCTACATGCCGCTTCAAAATATTCAAATGTCTGCTGCCTACGCATCTACTTTGCACATCTCCTTTGATGTTCGAGGTGGACTGCTTATGCGTCAAATCCATCACTGGGCAGCGCTTCTCTTTATGGCTTCGATCATCGCCCATTTACTTCGAGTCTTCTTTACTGGAGCATTCCGCAAGCCGCGCGAAGCTAACTGGTTAATTGGTATCGGCCTCGTAACTCTTGGAATCGTCGAAGGTTTCCTTGGATATTCGTTGCCAGATGATTTACTTTCCGGAACTGGAATTCGAATTGCAGAGGCAATTCTTCAAGCCATTCCAGTAGTCGGCTCCTACATCGCCTTCTTTGCCTTTGGCGGCGCTTTCCCTGGGCATGTATTTATTCCACGAATTTATACTGTTCACGTACTTCTTTTGCCGGGAGCATTCCTTGCGCTGATAACTATCCACTTAATGTTGGTCTGGTATCAGAAGCACACGCA
>CAIVOW010000261.1 GCA_903907665.1 uncultured Actinomycetes bacterium
AAAGAAGTGGCTTTCTCACTTGCACAAGAATTTCTTGGTGATTCAGATGAAATCCATATTGTTTATACGACTTTTAAATCGATGATCACTCAGCAACCAGTTGCAACTCGTATGTTGCCGATGTTGCTAGATGGTCCAAATGGTCTAGCAAAGCCTGAAGGCTTGCTACCTGAATATGAATTCGAGCCAAACGCGACCGAGGTCTTAAATGCTTTATTACCTCGCTATGTTGAAGCTCGAGTGTTTAACGCAATGTTGCAATCAGCAGCTTCAGAGCATGCGGCTCGACGTCGCGCAATGAAGTCAGCTACAGATAATGCTGATGACCTCATTAAATCTTTGACTCGACTTGCTAACGCAGCTCGTCAGGCAGAAATTACGCAAGAAATCAGTGAAATTGTTGGCGGCGCAGATGCGCTTGCCTCAGCTAGCGCAGGGAGCGAATAGTGACACAGAAGACTCAAACTACTGAAGCGACTAAGTTCGGACGCGTCGCACGTGTTATTGGACCGGTGGTGGATATTGAATTCCCATCCGATGCGATGCCGGCAATTTTTAACGCCCTCCACGTAGATGTCACGCTCTCAGGTCAGAGCCGTCTACTGACACTTGAAGTGGCCCAGCACATCGGCGATAACCTCGTTCGTGCGATTTCGATGCAGCCAACTGATGGAATGGTCCGTGGCGCTGAAGTTCGCGACACTGGTACGCCAATCATGGTTCCAGTCGGAGATGTCACTAAAGGACATGTATTTAACACACTTGGAGAATCCCTCGACGTTCCAACTTCATCACTTGATGTGAAGGAGCGTTGGCCGATTCACCGTACTGCCCCTGCCTTCGATCAACTCGAGTCAAAGACCGAGATGTTTGAGACGGGTATCAAAGTTATCGATCTTCTTACTCCATATGTACGTGGTGGAAAAATCGGTCTATTTGGTGGCGCCGGTGTTGGTAAGACAGTTTTGATTCAGGAAATGATTTATCGTGTAGCTGAAAACTTCGGTGGCGTATCTGTATTCGCTGGTGTTGGAGAACGTACACGTGAAGGTAACGACTTGTTCCTCGAAATGACTGAAACTGGCGTTATCAATAAGACCGCGTTGGTCTTTGGTCAGATGGATGAGCCACCTGGCACGCGTCTTCGTGTTGCTCTGTCAGCTCTCACAATGGCTGAATATTTCCGCGATGTGCAGAAGCAAGACGTGCTGCTCTTCATTGATAATATTTTCCGTTTTACACAAGCAGGTTCAGAGGTTTCAACACTTCTAGGCCGTATGCCATCAGCTGTGGGATATCAGCCAACACTTGCTGATGAAATGGGTCAATTACAGGAGCGCATCACATCAACTCGCGGTCACTCGATTACATCAATGCAGGCAATTTATGTTCCTGCCGATGACATTACCGACCCAGCTCCACACACAACATTCGCCCACTTGGATGCAACAACCGTGTTGTCTCGTCCGATTTCTGAGCTTGGAATTTACCCTGCGGTTGATCCACTTGACTCAACCTCACGTATTTTGGATCCACGTTACATCGGCGAGCATCACTTCCGTGTAGCAAACCGTGTAAAGCAGATCTTGCAGCGTTACAAGGATCTACAAGACATCATTGCCATCTTAGGTATTGATGAATTGTCTGAAGAAGACCGTATTCTGGTTGGACGCGCACGTCGTATCCAGCGCTTCCTTTCTCAGAATACATTCGTTGCAAAGGTCTTCACCGGAATCGAAGGTTCTTTCGTACCGCTTTCAGAAACAATCGAAGCGTTCGAAGCACTTGCTGATGGTAAATACGATCACGTTCCAGAACAAGCATTCTTCATGTGCGGTGGCCTCGACGATGTTGAACGTAGAGCTGCTGAATTGGCTAGTTCGGTTAAGGCATAATCCACGTGGCCACTACCAACCTGACTGTTGAAGTCGTATCACCAGATAAGCGCGTCTGGTCTGGTGAAGCGACTATGGTTTCAGCTCGAACTCTTGAAGGCGATATTGGTATCTTGCCTGACCACGCGCCGCTACTCGGCGTGCTGGTTGATGGAAAAGTTGAAATAAAGGTTGTGGGTGGAGAGAAAGTCGAATTTACAGTGAACGGTGGCTTTCTTTCAGTCTCACAGAATCGTGTATCAGTATTAGGACAAGCAACAGAATAAAGTTAATTTACTTAATTAGTTCTTGAAACCTCTGCGCCCAAGGTGCGGAGGTTTTCTGCAAAGTGGGTGTAACCGCGATCTACATGGTATCCATCTTCCACAATCGTGACGCCATCGCTCACAAGCCCAGCCAAGACAAGTCCAGCACCAGCACGGATATCGGTTGCGGCCACAGGAGCACCTGATAGAACAGGGATGCCAGTTATTGAAGCATGATGACCATCTACTGCGATGTTTGCTCCTAGACGTTTGAGTTCATTAACAAACATGAATCGACCTTCAAAAACATTTTCAGTCACAATTGCATGACCTTCGGCGATTGCGTTCATGCAGATCGCCATCGGTTGAAGATCGGTGGGAAAACCTGGATAGGGCAGCGTCACAATGTCGACAGCTGTTGGTCGACGATCCATCTTTACGCGAAATCCATTTGGTGTCGTTGTTATGACTGCGCCAGCTTGAACAAGTTTGTCTAGTGGAATCTCAAGATGATCCTCGCGGCCTCCAACAATAGTGATATCGCCTTGCGTCATTACTGCGGCAAAAGCCCATGTGCCAGCCACGATGCGATCGGGCAAAGTTGCATGCGTTGTGGGATGGAGTTTTTCAACGCCAGTTATTGTGATCATCGATGAACCGAGGCCGTCAATTTTTGCGCCCATCGCAATGAGAAATTCACCCAGATCCACAACATCTGGTTCACGCGCCGCGTTGTCGATAGTCGTAATGCCTTTAGCAAGTACGGCAGCTGTCATAATATTTTCAGTTGCACCGACGCTTGGAAAATTGAGAACAATATCAGCGCCTTTAAGGCCATTCGGTGCTTCAGCTATCACATAACCATGTTCTGAATGTGCCTCTGCTCCTAAATCTTGTAAGCCTTGAATGTGAAAATCTAACCCGCGAGATCCAATTGCGTCTCCACCTGGTAGTGCTACTTCAGCTTTACCGAGGCGAGTGAGCAACGGACCGAGCACATTTATCGATGCTCGTAACTTTCGAACAAGATTATATTCAGCTCTGTGCTGAGGATTTTCTGGCACATCGATGACAAGCACTTGGGCGGCCGAATCGTAGGCAACTGTGCAACCTAAACTTCTCAGCAAATCTGCCATGATTTCGACATCAGCAATGCCGGGAATATTTTGGAGTGTAGTCTTGCCTGCGGCTAGCAGGGATGCAGCCATTAACTTAAGAGCTGAGTTTTTAGCTCCAGAAAGGGTGACCGATCCTTCAAGACGAGCAGGCCCAACGATACGAAATGACTCTGATGTATCGGGCATCACTCCTCCTCGCTGACAATCTCAAAAAAACCAATTCAAGTGGTGACATCTTATCCGTTCCATTAGGCTCCACCCCATGGTTAATCTGACGCGTATTTATACAAAAACTGGCGATGACGGCACTACTTCATTGGGGGATATGAGCCGTACCTCCAAAAATGACCCCCGCCTTGAGGCTTATGCAACAATCGATGAAGCTAATTCGTCAATCGGTGTCGCACTCGCCCTGGGCCAGATAGAAGATGTAGAAATTAAGAATTTGTTGATTCGTATTCAGAATGACCTCTTTGATGTCGGGGCAGATTTATGCACGCCTGTCATCGATGATCCTAAAGTTGAACCACTTCGAGTTCTTGAAACCCAGGTTCAATTTCTTGAAGTACAGATTGATAAGTACAACGCAGATCTTGCAGAACTACGTTCATTTATTCTTCCCTCTGGGACAGCTGGGGCTGCGCTGCTTCATACTTCAAGAACTATTGTGCGCCGCGCTGAAAGAGCAACCTGGAACGCCATCCATGCCTTCGGTGCTGGTGTAAACCCACTGGCTGCCAAGTACCTCAACCGCCTTTCAGATTTACTTTTTGTTCTTGCACGTACGTGTAACAAAGAGCAAGGCGATGAGCTTTGGGTGCCTGGAGCTAATCGCTAACGTTGGGTTACGGGAGTATAAACAGTACTTGGCACGGGCTCAGTTGGATCATTCATCCAACATTTAACGTTGATCCCACCCACTGTTAAATTATAGGTAGTAAGTTCGTTAGCAACTCGAGCTGGCAAAGAATCTAGTTGCGCAGCAGATTGTTCTTCTGTAATTGCACCAGAGGCTAACCGATCGGCAATGTCTTTGCGCTCAGCTATAGAGATTGCATTAACGAGCGCATTAATTTTTGCTCCAGCGATTTGCCGCAGGCTTTGGCCTGTAGAAATTAAGGTATAAAACTTTTCCTTCTTCATCCCAAGTGTCTGAAGAATAAGATCCTGGTTTGGAATCAGGGGCTCAGTGGTAATAAGAAAAACTGGAGTAACAGTTCGTGCAGCGGTGCCAGAAAGCAACATGCGCAGGGAACCAAATGGAATATAGCTTGTTATATCGGCATAACTTGGACCAAATACATTGGCTGTAATTTCCCACCACGTACAGTTGGTTTCAGAAGCTATATAGACCGCTCCACAAGCGGTTGCCTCGCAAGCAGAAACTGTCTTAGCAAGTGTCGTTTTGGCTGACAGTAATCCGACTAACTCAGCCCCGGTAGGGACGCGGGCATAAACTCCATCATTTTCTATAAAATTCTTGGGTGGCCACACTGGCTTTGGTGGCGGAGCTAATTTCACTTTCTTACGTACGTACGCTTTGCGTTTTACAACCCGTTTCTTTACAGCTGGTTTCTTCACAACTGGTTTCTTCACAACTGGCTTCTTCACTACTGGCTTCTTCACTACTGGCTTCTTAGCCGGCGCGCTTGCCGCCGCCTTCACTGTTGTCTTAACTGTGGTCTTAGGAACGGGCTTTTGGGTAGCAGCAAAGGATGAAGGCGCGGCAACCATCAGAATCAAAATTGAAGCAATAAGTTTCTTCATGAATTAGCCCACTTAAACTTCTTTATTGAAAAGACAATTCCGATGATCGTCCACACGAGAAGAATAATTGCAGTCTTGCCGACCTCCCATGATTTTGCTACTTCTTGCTGCATAAAGCTATCTGGCAAGAAGACTGAGCGCATTCCTTGGGTTAGCCACTTAAGCGGAAAAATCGATGCAAAATCCTGCATCCACTTTGGAAGTTGTGTAAAGACAAAAAATACACCGCTAAAAAATTGGAGGATAATCACAAGGGGACTAACGATCGCAGATGCACCGCGTCCGCTCTTTGGAACTGTCGAGAATGCAATTCCTAGCGCTGTTGTGCACGCACTTCCTACGATGATCAACCAAAAAAATCGAAACCACTTCTCTGCAGAAGTTGGCATATCCAGCCCAAATAAAGCCGCACCGAATCCCATAAGCAAAGCAATTTGAATTACAGTTAGAGCTGTAACCAGAATTGCTTTACCAATAAAATATGAGGCGGGAGACATTGGAGTACCACGTAAGCGCTTTAGCGTTCCAAAGTCACGTTCCATCGGAATCGTGATAGCAAGTTGTTGAAAGCCTGAATTTACAACGCCTGAAGCAATCATGCCGGCGACGAAGTATTGGCTAAAGGTAACGCCAGGTGCGATTGTATTTTTAAAAATTGAACCAAAGATAAATAGAAGCATCACTGGGAAAAATATTGTAAAAACTACGGATTCGCGTTGACGTAAGAATTGCTTAATTTCTAAATTTCCACGGAGCAGACCTAAACGGAAAATGTTCACGGTGCTTCTCCAATCATTTTCAGGTAGACATCTTCCAAGCTTGGCCGGATGACCTGTAGTTCTGGAATTTCACCACCGACGCGGGTCGAGATGATTGCGACATCTGCAGTTGGGGTAGAAGTGAAGCGTTCGTGCTGCTTACCCCCTTCGAGCCACGTAATTCTTGCTTGGGCCATATGCCTTCCACCGAGTTTTTCAGGTGAGGAAACTTCAATAATTTTGCCCGCGCTTATGACGGCTACGCGATCGGCAAGAGCCTCTGCTTCATCAAGATAGTGAGTAGTAAGCAAAATAGTTGTACCTTCATCGCGTAAGGTACGAATGAGATCCCAAAACGCTCTTCTTGCCTCTGGATCAAAACCCGTTGTTGGTTCATCTAAGAATAGAAGTTCGGGGGAGCCAATGATTCCAAGTGCCACATCTAATCTTCGCCTCTGACCACCTGAAAGATTGCGAATTTTGTCATCAGCCTTCTCGCTTAATCCTGTTTGAGCGATGACGCTCTCTGGATCTTTGGCTTTGGAATAATACTTTGCGAAGTGATGCACGACTTCACGGACAGAAAGGTCTGCGGCATCACCAGAACTTTGTAGAACAATGCCAATACGCTCACGCCACGAATACGTCTTATCTCCGAGGTGGCCAGGATCTTCGCCCAAGACTCTGACTTCTCCAGAATCTTGCTTTCTATAGCCCTCAAGAATTTCCACAGTTGTAGTCTTGCCGGCCCCATTAGGACCCAAAATGGCAAAAATCTCGCCATAGCCAATCTCAAGGTCTATGCCATCGACCGCAAATCGATTGTTGTATTTCTTGGTAAGCCCTTTGATGGAGATTGCTGAGGGGGTCATAGGTAAATCTTGCCGTAAAGAGAGGTGATGGGCGAATCAAGTGGCTAGTAAATGGGAGAATACGAGCGTGAGCCCTCGTAGAAATCATCCGAAAAGGTCAGGTCCCAAAGAACCTGAACGCGAATTAGGGCAATCATTTGAATCCGTCGAAGAGCACGACGAGGGAAGCTATCGAGTGCGCCGCATTACGGGATCAAGTTCGACGAAACCGTATCGCTGTCCAGGCTGTGATCAATTAATTCCAACTGCGACACCACATATCGTTGCGTGGATTCATGAAGATATCGAGACGCGTCGCCACTGGCATACACCATGCTGGGAGCGAAAAGATCGCAGACAACCAAATACTCAGCGAAGCCGGAATGCACCTCGTTATTAGTGGCATTAGTTCTTAGCTTTTAACGACCGTATATTGTTTTAATAAGTTTCTTCATAAATGTATCAGCAAACTTAGTCCGCTTGAATGTTGTGAATGCTAACGGAATAGCAAAGCGAGTTGAGACCACGGTACGAGGGTAGGTAAATTCCAAAAGTCCTTCATTCCCATGAATACGACCATATCCACTGTCTTTGACGCCACCAAAGGGAACAGAAGCTACGGCAGCAAAAGCAAATACAGAATTTATTGACACCATTCCGCATTGAAGCTTGGCGGCAATATCATTTCCTTGACGTTTTGAAAATACTGCCGCCGCTAGGCCATAGCTTGATGCATTTGAGAGCTCAATGGCTTGCGCGATACTACTTACTCGATTCACGGCCAAAGTAGGCCCGAAGGTTTCTTCAGTCATTGCAATTGAATCTTCTGGAACATCTAGCATGATTGTTGGGGCAACCATTCCATCGTGCACTGAATTCACGCCGCCGACAGCGAACTTTGCGCCTTTCGCTGCAGCATCTGAAATATGGCCTTGAATAACATTGAGTTGCGATGGCATAGTTGCAGGTCCGTAATTCTTACCTTCATGAATCTTTTCCGCCATCTTAGTGATTGAGGAAATGAATTTATCTGCGACAGAGTCCATTACATACACGCGTTCGGCACCAATACAGGATTGCCCAGCATTGGCCATTGCCGACCAAAGCGCATACTCGGCAGCTAAATCAACATCTGCATCTTCTGCGACGATAACTGGATCTTTTCCGCCACATTCAAGAACAACAGGAATCATGCGCCGCGCTGCAGATTCGGCAACCTTCTTTGCAGTGCGCGTGCTTCCGGTGAATGAAATCTTATTGACGCCACTTTCAGTAAGAGCGCGACCCGTATCCGGTAAACCTGTGACTACCGAGAAAATACCGGCGAACGGCGCAATTTCATCAAATGAGCGCGCTAGCCAATCTCCAACTGCAGGTGTGTACTCACTTGGTTTAAAGACAACCGTGTTACCAGCAGCAAGTGCATAAGCAATTGAACCCATTGGGGTAAACATTGGATAATTCCACGGTCCGATAACTCCGACAACACCGTACGGGGAACGTTGCACTTTTGAGGCCATATTAAACATAAGGATTCCCGAAGAGCGTTTTTGTTCTGCCAAGATAGTTGGTGCCTTATTGGCTGCCCATGAAAGTTGATCGATCGCAAGACTTGCTTCAAGTCCCGCGTCGCTCACTGGCTTGCCGGTCTCCTTTGAAATAAGTTGAGCAATCTCCTCAATTCGTTGGCTCAAGTGGGCGGCCCACGCCTTTAAGACTTTTTTCCGTCCGCCATATCCCAGCGCTACCCAAGCCGGCGCAGCCGAATGTGCTGTCGAAACTGAGGTATCGACTTCTTCCTTGGAATTATTACGAAATCGCCCAATCTCTTCACCAGAGACCGGATTCATGCTTGCAAAGTCTGATGTGCTCATTGGGAAAGACTAAACTGCTTTCATGCCTGAATTGATACGCCCAAGCACTGTTTTACCCTCGCGTCGTACAGCTTTCACGCTGGTCACTCAGGATGGCTTAAAACTCATCGGCGAAGTGTCATCGCCAATTGGAGAGCGACTCGGAACGATTCTTACTCTCCATCCAAATCCAACCGGTGGCGGCATGATGGATAGCCATATTTACAAGAAAGCTGCTAATCGACTACCGGCCATGGCCGGAATTGAAATCATTAGGTTCAATACTAGGGGGACCGAAAGTGAGGCAGGAAAGTCCGAAGGTGAATACGACCACGGTAACAGTGAAAAATACGATGTTGAAGCGGCCCTCAAGTATGCATTTGATGAATGCAAAGCAGAGAAATTATGGGTCATGGGCTGGTCTTTTGGAACTGATTTAGCTCTTCGTTATGCGCGAGATCCAAGAATTAAAGGACTTATTTTGTTAAGTCCACCGCTTAAATATTCGAAACCTGAAGATCTACATTTTTGGACACTTGATAAGCGCCCCATTACCGCTTTGATTCCAGAACATGATGAATATCTAAAACCTGCAGAGGCAGCGCTCGCTTTTGCTTCAATTGAGCAGATTGATTTAATAAATATTGATGATGGTAAACATTTGTGGGTCGGGGAATTGATGGTTCATCGAGTTTTGAGCGAAATAACTAAAATTATTGCCCCGCAGCGATTGCCGCTACCGACCGAATATTAAGCCAAGTTCTGTTTGGGAAATACCACTTCTTCGAGAATTAACATTACCGCAGCAGCAACGGGCACGGCTAATAGGCCCCCAACTGGACCAAGCAAACTTGTTCCTAACATTGCCGCCAAAATAGTTACTAGCCCTGGCATTGAAAGGGATTTCTTCATGATCCTGGGCATAAGAACGTAATTTTCAACTTGGACATAAATTATGTACGTTACAAAAACAATAAGTGCGGTCAACGGAGATTTAGTTAGTGCTATTACTGTGAATACTGTGCACCCGAGAAAATGTCCTACAAGTGGAATTAGGCCACATATAAAAACGAGCACAGCCACAGGCGTCGTATAAGGCACATGCAAAATAAGTCCTAGTAGTAGGGCGAAAATGCCTGCGATGACAGCAACTGTTGCTTGGCTGGCAACAAAAGCGCCTACCCGCGCGATAATCGCATCACTAAGTCCGGCAACTCGAGCACGGCGCGAGACTGGCACTAGGCGATATGCAACTCCGGTTACCTGTGGAAGTGAGGCAGTGAAATACAGCGTAAGTACGAGCAGCGTGAGCAGTGAAAAAGCACCAGATAGAAAAGCCTTTCCTATGCCAACAACTCCGCCAAATGCACTAACCACAAACTGACCATCATGAATGCTTGTATTCACTTTCTTTTGGAGCGCATCTACGATTCCAAAATGCTGGTTTAAATTATTTATGGCCGCGTTGTTCTTTAAGCTCGAAATTAGATCAGGGGCATTTCTAATAAATAGGTTTAGTTGATCAACCATCGGAGGAATCACGATCCACGAGAAAAGCCCAACAAAGAGTAGAACTATCGCGACAATGAGTCCGACCGCTGCTCCTCGTTTCATGTTTCTGCGCTGAAAGAACTCCACCGCAGGATTGAGGCCGGCGGCAAAGAAAAGCGAAATTATGATGAGAACAAAAATTTGACTCGCGCTGGCAAGAGCTCGTAGCAAAGTAAGAGAAATCAGCGCACCTGCAGTCGCCAAGAATCCAAAGTAGAAAGGATGTCCATGGTCGAGTGGAGCACCGGCGGTACCCAGATTCACGGGGGCTTTTGAAGCGGCACTCCTTTTCATAATTT
>CAIVOW010000262.1 GCA_903907665.1 uncultured Actinomycetes bacterium
AATTCCTAATTAGTTGAGTACACCTCATACTGCCAAGGCTTAAGTGTTAAGGAAGTAGATTTTGCTAACGCTCCGCTTTTGCCTGATGTTAGTAATTTATAAGTTCCAGCTAGCGAACCAATTTTTAGCGTGACTTTTTGAGAAACCCCAGAAATATTAAGAATCGTGATGACTTTGTCCTTTCCCAACGTGCGCTGGTAGGCAATCACCTCTTTATTATTTCCATCGAGTGGCTCTAATGGAGCAGCCGAATCATTCCACAAGGCTGTATTTCTGTTTTTAAGGCTAATGAGCTTTGAATAGAAGCCAGAAATCGAGTTTGCCTTAGTTAACCCTGGGATTAAATCTTTTTCAAAGAATGCAATTTGTTTTGTATTTCCAGTCTCTTGACCAGAGTAAATAAGTGGAATTCCAGGATAAGTGAAATATAAGGCCGAGAATGCTTCTACACCCTTACCTAGTCGTTGGAACTCAGTTCCATTCCACGAGTTCTCATCATGATTTGTAATGAAATTCATTGGGAATGAGCCTGCCGGGTAGTTTAAAATTAAATGGCTAGCTTCAATTTCAAAATCTACTTTATTCCTACTCCCCTTCGCAATTGCGTTCATTGTTCCGAGTAGATTCCAATTATAGTTTGTGACAAACGCGTTATTTAAAAGATCACTATTATTTTGATCCTCAGCTAACATGAAGAGTGGCTTAATCCCTTGCAACTTTTTATTTGCCTCTTCCCAGAATGAAACAGGTGGTCCGCTTGCGACATCTGCTCGAAATCCATCAATATCAAATTTCTTAACCCAATATGACATTGCATCAATCATCGCAGCACGCATATCGGCATTTTCATAATTTAGCCAAGCAACATCAGTCCAGTCGTTGTTGGGCGCAATAATCTTTCCACTGGAATCATTGTGATACCAATCTTTATTTGCGGTCCAAGAATTATCCCAACCCGAGTGGTTTGCAACCCAATCCAAGATGATTTTGAAACCTAAATCATGTGCTTTATTCACTAAGGCCGCAAAATCTGCATCACTTCCATATTCGGGATTAATTCCCTTGTAATCTGCAATTGAGTATGGAGAACCTAACGTTCCCTTCCGATTTAATTTTGAAATTGGTTGCACAGGCATCAACCATAGAATTTTAACTCCGAGAGTTTTTAACCGCGGAAGTGATGCGCTAAATGCATTAAAAGTCCCGGCCTTCGTGTACTGCCGCATATTCACTTCATAAATGGTTGCGCTTTTGGCCCAATCAGGTAAGACGCCCGCTGCCTGCGCTGATGGGAGGCTTGTAAAAATTGAAAAAAGTAGCGCAGCAGAAATTATTGAAGATAGCCAAAATCGGCCCCTTTTTATGTGCATAAGCAAACATTAGACGGAATTATGCGAACTTTCCTATTCTGGGTAAGATTCACTCTCCAGCATCTAGCGCTTGTAGCTCAACGGATAGAGCATCTGACTACGGATCAGAAGGTTAGGGGTTCGAATCCCTTCAAGCGCACCAGATATACGCTCATTTTTACTTCTTGATCTTCTCTGCT